>CALVEW010000005.1 GCA_944326645.1 Candidatus Gastranaerophilales bacterium | reverse complement strand
ATTAGTGGTTATTTTTTATAAGTATTAAATCTTAAATTTTAAACTTTCCATTTCCCGATTCTAATATTATGAGCTTCGCAATATACTTTCAAATCTTTTTTAATATCAGGAGCAAGAATATACATTGTTATAATATTAGGTATAGACATAGCAATCATCATTGCATCGGTAATATTAATAACGGATGTAACATTCAATACTGAGCCTATAATAATGAATCCGCAGTAAATAAATTGGAAAACAAGAGTTCTTTTCTTTCCTTCACCTACTAAGAAGTTCCAGGATTTTTGTCCGTAATATGCCCAGGAAATCAATGTTGACAATGCATATAATAAAACAATACAAGCCAACAATGTAGGGAAGAACGGCATAACTGAAGATATGGCTTTTGATGTCATTTCAATACCTGATGTATGACCTGCATAATCTTTATAAACCCCTGTAATAACAATAGCAAAAGCTGTTAATGTACACATAAAACCTGTTAAAAACGGGTCTAATAAAGCAACAAAGCCTTGTGATAACGGTTCATTTGTTTTAACTGTTGCATAAACAATAGGTCCTGAACCCGTACCTGCTTCATTTGATTGAACAGAACGTCTTAAGCCCATAATCATTGCAACAAACATACCGCCATAAATTGATTCAGGACAGAATGCTTCTTTTACGATAACCCAGGCTGCGTGAGGTATAAGTTTAAAATTTGCAATAATAACAGCCATTGCAGAGAATAAATATATAAATATTTTTAAAGGTACAATTTTTTCCGTAACCTTAACGATATTTTTAATCCCGCCGATTACGATAAGCCCTACAACAATTGCCATTGCAAGACCGATAACCCAGTGGTAATGCCCGAGAACCCCATTTTCACCGCCGCAAACGTTAACAAACTGGTTTGCTGCCTGATTAATTTGAATCATGTTCCCGCCTGTAATACCACCGCAAATACAAAGGATAGCAAACATTACCGCTAAAGGCTGACCTAACCATCTTAGTTTTTTACGGGTTAAACCGTGAGCCATATAATGCATAGGACCGCCGGATATTGAACCGTCAAGGTTGAATTTTCTGTATTTTACAGCTAACGCTGCCTCTACAAATTTTAATGACATACCAAGAATTGCACCTACAATAATCCAAAAAGCAGCACCGGGACCGCCCATTGATATTGCAATTGCAACACCTGCAATACTACCTAAACCAATTGTACCTGATAATGCAGTCATAAGAGCCTGAAATGATGAAACTTCACCGGAACCTTTATCATTTCCGGTTTCTTTCGGTTTTATCAACAAATCACAAGCGTGTTTAAAACCCCATACAGGAATTCCTTTAAGATATATAGTAAAAAATATACCTGCAATTAATATCCAGAATATAATTATAGGAACATGCGTTCCGAAAACAGGAATAGGGGAAAATATGATATTTGCAACTGCATCGGAAAACGGTGCAATTTTTTCATCCATAAATTTGTCAACGTTCATAGCAAAAACTTGTTGAACGTTTAAAAGTAGTACTGATAAAATAAATAATAGTTTTTTCATCTTCTCGCTTTCTTCTCTTTTCTCGTTAACTATTCAATTATATCAAAAACATGAAAAACCTTAACCAAATCTTTATATAATGTAAGGTTTGGCTATTGAATAGTAATATTCCTTTATAATTTGTTGATTGTTTTGCATACTAAAAAGCCCCGCAAAGTGTTGAAACCTGTTTTAAAAGCATATAGCCTTTGATATTTGTACTCCAAATATCCCAAGTAACAACCGTTATACGGTGCTTTCTAGCTGAATACTTTAATAATTGTGGGTCTTAGAGTTCCGCTCCCGTCCTCGCCGTTAGAAATGGTATAACCAAAAGGTTAGAGTTTCTGTCCGGCTGATAGGTAACTTCTGTGACTGGTGACATCCCCAAAATAAATACTAACTAATAGCTGATGGACGTTTTGAGTCCGTAATCTTGCGGATTTTCTACTGTTGATTTAATTTGATATTTGAACCAAGTCTACTCTGTAAATGTATATAAACATTATTTACTATGTATTGTATTTTTTCAATCCTTAAACTTGTAAAAATACATAATTTGTTACATAGAAATAATGTTTATAAATTATAAAATGAATAGTTTTTTATAAAATTCTTTTTACCCAACCATCAGGTCCTTGTATTTTACCAAATTGAATCCCTGTTAATGTTTCGTAAAGCTTTTTAGAAACAGGGCCCATTCCATTTTGAGAATTTTTGAAAACAATTTCTTTCCCGTGGTCATTAACTTTTCCAACAGGAGAAATTACTGCTGCAGTTCCGCATAAACCACATTCTACAAAATTCTCAAGTTCTGATAAGAATACTTCTCTTTCTTCAACAACATAACCCAAATCTTTAGCTAATGACATTAAAGAACGTCTTGTTATTGAAGGTAAGATACTAGGTGATTTTGGAGTAACAACTTTATTATCAGCGGTAACAAAGAAGAAATTTGCTCCTCCTGTTTCCTCAACTTTTGTTCTTGTTTGAGGGTCAAGATACATATTTTCGTTAAAACCTTCATTATGAGCTGTAACAATTGGATGTAAACTCATTGCATAATTTAATCCGGCTTTAATATGTCCTGTTCCGTTTGGTGCGGATCTATCAAAATCACTAACTTTTAATACTAAAGATGATGCTCCGCCTTTTTTGAAATAAGGTCCAACAGGAGATGCAAAAATTCTAAATTGGTATTCCATAGAAGGTTTTACACCCATTACAGGGCCTGTAGCAAACATTACAGGTCTTAGATATAATGCAGCTCCTGTTCCAAATGGCGGAACAAATTCTATATTTGCTTTTACAACTTGTTCTACAGCATCAATAAATCTTTCAACAGGGAAAGCAGGCATTTCTAAACGGGTTGCGGTATCCACCATTCTTTGTGCATTTAATTCAGGCCTGAATACAACTACATGACCATCTTCTGTTGTATATGCCTTCATGCCTTCAAAGCAGGTTTGGCAATAATGAATTACACCTGCACATTCACTCATTGTTACAGTTGCATCTTCAGTTATACAACCATCATCCCATTTCCCATCTTTATAATTTGATACATATCTTTTATCTGTTTTGTAATAACCAAAACCTAAATTTTCCCAGTCTATATCTTTTTTTTGCATCTTATGCCTTTCTTATTATTTATAGTTATTATTTTAGTACAGGGCCTTCTATTATCCCTAATTTTTTTAATCCTTTTGATACTGCTAGTGCCATTTTTCTTGATTTAACATTCATATTAATTTTATTATTTCCAATTTCAAATGTTGTTGTAATACCTTTTCCTTTTATAAATTTATTTACATCATTAAATAGATAAGGCTTATGAGTATTGTTTTGGCCTAGTATTGTAAAATTATATGACTTAGTTGGTGTCATTTTGATATTTGTTACTTTCATTATCTTCTCCCTTTTCTTATTATCTACTTATATATCAAACCACATCAAGATTTATTTTGTTACTTTATACTTTCATTGTTACATTCGGAAATAAAACATCATACACAGATTTGAAATTAGGAATAATGTAATCAACTCCTTCAATTTGTTCATAGTATTCTCTTGTTTCCATTGAAGTGACAGCAACAATTGTTCCTATACCTGCTCTTTTGGCAGCTTCAATTCCTGATAATGCATCTTCAAATACAACGCATTCTTTTGGATGGACTCCAATTTTATCAGCTGCTATTAAAAATATGTCAGGATTTGGCTTCCCTGGAATTGTCCCGTCAGAATATACTATCTTATCTAAGTCGAACCACTTGGATAGATTAAATTCTTTTTTATAAAAATCTACATTATCTTTTTCTGACATTGTAGCTATTGTCATTGGAATATTTTTTGATTTTAAAAAATCTAAAAACTCCTCAACTCCCTCTGCTAAATGGAATTGTTCAGGAAGTTTTTTACACATATTGCGATAATATGATTCTTTTTCTTTTGCTAATGCAATAATTTCTGATTCAGGTAATTTTTTACCTACAGCATATTCTATAATGTCCGAATTAGTTCTTCCAAACATATATTTTTGCATTTCTTCATCTGAAAAAGGATATCCTCTCAATTTTGTAGAATAATCTATCCACGCATCATAATGTAATTTTGAATCCCAAAATAATGTTCCGTTGAAATCAAAAATAAATCCTTTTATCATTTTTTTGCTCCAAAATCATAAATGTTTAAACCGATTTCAGAATCAAATTTACGCTCTACTTTTGCATTGGGATATGCTTCTATTTCAAATTCTGCAGCACCATTTATTATTGCAGACATCAAGTGACCTGCAATTGCTTTATATTCACTATTTCCAAAAGTTGCATGAATATGCAAATATTCGTTACTATCCTTTGTTGAAATATTTCCAATTAAATTTGATATCTCCATTTGTTCATTAAATGTTTTATCAACATATTGTTTTGTTTCAGGATTAAAAAACCTTAGAGTTGCCGAATTGACAGCTCCTAATCCAGAGATTGTTCCTACATTTATTTTTTGAGTTTTTACAAAATCTGTTAAAGTTGATACGACTTCACTACGGTTATTTAAACTCACAATATATTTATTTCCATATTGTTTAGCTTGCCAATTATCACCGGTTAAAACTTTGCCATAATCATTATTCATTTTAAAGAACAAAATACATGCCAGTATGATAAGTGTTATATTAAAAATTAAAAAAAATATTTTCGGATTCATAGTCAAAACCTCCATAAATATTATAATACAAATAAAAAGGGAGCATGAAATGCCCCCTTAAAATGGAGTTTAACTAACACTAATAACCTATTTTAGAAATTAGTATTATTGACTTACTAATCTCATCGCTTCTTCTAACAATTCTTTGTTTGATTTAATCAACGCATTAACAAGTTCCATTTGAACTTTTGCTTGTTGATAATTTGTCATATTTCCTTTAAAGTCTGTATTTGCTTGTTCTAAAAGACCCGCTCTTATTGAACCACGACCTATAACAGGTTTTCCTGAATCTTCTGTTTCTACAAAATAACCTTCTTTAACTTCATATAATCCTCCAGGGTTATGGAAGTTTGCTGTTGCTATTTTGTATAAAGGTACTGAACGTTTTCCGCCATCTGCCTTACCATAAATAGTTCCATCTTCTTTTATTTCGTATTCGTCATATTTACCCATGAATTTCCCGTTATTTGGGTCAATCCACATTTTTATATTTGTTGTTGGGATACTTAAAGCTCCACCTTTTAGAGCTGTTTCTTCATATAAATCTGCACTAATAGATTTTGTGCCGGCCATTATTTCTCCATTATCATTTAAGATATAGCCTTGAACAGTATCACCATTTTTGGCTCTATAAATACCTTCTGAATCAAATGTAAATTCACCTAAACGAGTATAACCTGTTTTGCCTTCGCTATTTCTTGTTATAAAGAAACCACTTCCTTCAAAGAATACGTTTTCATTTGAAGTACCAGGTGTTGATTTCCCTTGACCTTGGTTTTTTAATGGGTTATCTACCATTGCACCACCTAGAAATGTTTGGAAAGTAACCTTACTTTCTCTAAAACCCGGTGTATATTGGTTCATCATGTTATCAGTCAACGTTTCCATCCAATGGGTTGTTGCTCTTTGAGTATTTATGGCCGTTGTAAATGAATCATACATCTGATTCTCTCCTTTATATTAGTGTGTCGTTAATTTTATTTTTTCAATTCGTTAATGTCGATGCCTGCTGATTTGATTGTATTTATTACCTCTTGCATATCAAGCTGTGCATCGTCAGTTTGTGTCGATGTGTGTTCTATTTTGTCATATTTTATACCTTGTTCTTCAAATTTTTGTCTTAGGATATATAAATTATTCTTCAAGTGTTCTTCTATTTCTTTACTTGAAGTTAAGAAGTTTGCTGAGATTTTTCCTTCCACATCTATTTTTATAATGACAGAAATTTCATTGTCAAAATCTATTCTAAAAACTTTTTTATTTGTTAATGTTTCTTTAAGCATTGAAAGAAATTTAGCTGATAATGCTGATGGATTCTCTGTTTCATCGAAATTAAAATCAGCTGTTCCTTGTTTTAATAGATTTGTTATGTAATCAACATCTTCTGATGTTAATTCTGAAACATCAAGTTTAACTAATTTACTTTTACTTTCTTCTATAATTTGTGCCATTACATTTTCTGCACTTTTTACTACTGAAGAATTTGAAACTTCTATTCTTGATTGGTTATGAATACTTGTAATTTCTGATAACAGTTCCATGTCTTCTTCGCCATTATGACTAAAATCTTCATCAGATAATTCTGAGTACCTACTATTTTTTCTTGCCATTGCAAGGTTTTCTTCATCAGTAGATAAAATAGACATGTCTTCTAATAATTCTTCATGAGTTTCGTGAAATTCATCTTGTTTTTTACTTTTTTTAGAATCAGACATTTTTTCTTCACTTGTAGACAAATCTATAGTTGTTTTAATAGCTTCGTCTGATTCTTTTTCTTGAATTTGAGCTTCTTGTAAAACTTTAGTAACTATTCCTGCAAGTTCTTCAGGATTATCAGATACCGCTCCTGAAAGATTTTCAAGCTCTTTCTTGCTTTTAGATATCTGAACAGGATTTATTTTTGTTGAAATATCCATTAATTTTAATAAATTTCTGGCATCTGTTTCTTGTTTAGTTTCAGAGATTTTAGCTTGGGTTTCTTGGTTTACACCACCAGAACGTTTTTTTGCAATAGCTTGGTTTTCTTCATCTGTAGAAAGAATAGATTCATCTTCCCTTATTTCTGCTTCGGTTTCTCTTAATTTTCCTGATAATGTTTCATCTTTTTCAAGCATAGAAGAAAATCCTTCTCCTTCAAAATCAAAATTTTGACTTGTTTGAGATTTCAATTTGTCATCTTTTATTGGAGTATATGTATCAATTTTATTTGAAAACATTAAGGAATCCTCTATCTACAAATAAAATATCGGAATAAAAAGGATATTCTTTATTACATTTATTATTTTTCCTCTTTATAGAGTAGTATTAATGATTTTTAAGAAATAATCCAAGTTTTAATGTATTATATAGATATGCCATTTAGATATCGATTACAAAAAATATTAGAATTTAGAATTAGAAAAAAAGAAGAACAAGAAGCTGTTGTACAAAAAGCACAACAAGCAGTTCATCAAGCTGAAATGGATATTGAACAAAATAATGATGAAATTAAACAAACAATTATGGCAAAAAAAATGGCAGACTATCGAATGATGGAATATTATGATAAATATTTACATCACTTATGGGATAAAGCTGAAGAACTTGAGAAAAAACGTCAAGAATTACAGGAAATTCTTGATCAGGAAATGGAAAAATTAGTTAAATGCGAGCAAGAAGTTAAAGTTTTAGAAAATCATAAAGAAAAGAAACGAGAACAATATATTGCAGAAGAAAAAGCTGCCGAATTAAAAATGTTTTCAGAATTAGGAGTTCAAAGACATTTCTTAAGAAGTCGCGAACAAGCTATAGAAGAAGAAGCATTAGAAGAAATGTATAATAATTATCAAGATGAACAATAAAAAAGCTGCATTTAATGCAGCCATAACATACACACTATCACTTATCTTTTCAAACTTGTTTTAAGGTTTAAATTTTTTAACCAATTTCCAAATCCCCGCAACTAATGCAGTTGCACCTGCAATAATTGCACCAATTTTTAAACCTTTTTTTACTTTTTCTTTTTTAGTTGAAGGTTCAAATGAATCTGAAGGGTAATCGCATGCTTTAGGCATAGGCTTATTTCCGCAAATTTTACAGCCTTCATCATATAAAGCATTTAATAATAAATCATCTGCACCATAGCATTGTGGTGGTAATTTTAACATTGCTAACCTTTCTAAATTCTAACCTTACATTTATATTAAGTTTTTCGTTGAGCAAAAATTGCTTTTTTGTAAACCTATGTAACATTAATCTATTAAAAATAGCAAAATTTAATATTCCCATGACTTATTGAAATAGTGGCAAAAAACCTGTATAATGATAAAAACAATTGGAGTTATCAAAACAGGGTAAAACCCCAAGAATTAAAGGTGTGTAACTTGAAAGTAACAAATCATTAAAAAAAGAAGTAATTTTTTATGGTTTACTGTAAAATATTACTAATATGTACGGGATAAGATGGTGTAGATTATGATGGAAACATTAGAATTAGCGAATTACAATTTTTATTCAAACCGTTTAGATATGGAATTAATATCTAACATTGTTGAGGGCTTTAAGGAAATTCTTGAAGAAGATAAAAAACAAAAACAACCTTTATTTTTAAGAGTTCAAGATAATTTTATAATGAATCTTGCACGTAAAGTTGTTCAAGAAAAGAAAAGAACATTCCTTATTGGTATTACAGGAGAAAGTGCTTCCGGAAAAACAGTATTCGTTGATAACACCATTAAAGCTGTTGTAAAAGATAAAAAAGAAGGTATATATACAGTAATTCGTTGTGATGATTATTATAAAGATACTTCTAAGGAACTTCAAGCTGCAGGAAGTTATGAAGAATTATTCAAATCAGGTTTTAGTTTTGACACTCCTGATGTTATAGATTTAAAATTGATGAAAGAACATCTTATCGGATTAAAAAATGGAGAAACCGTTGTATCCCCTCGTTATGATTTCAAAACTTGTGAATCTCATCCAGATGGAGATGTAAAAACACCTGCTAAAGTTATTTTAACTGAAGGTTTATATGTTCTTAATGAAGAAGTAAGAGATATTATGGATGTAAAAGTCTATGTGTTTACTCCACTTAACGTTATAAAAGAAAGATGGTATAAAAGAGCAATATCTCGAGGAAAAACTGGTGAAGCTGCGGATTTACAATTTAAAGATGTAAACAAAACAGCTCAACAATATATTCGTCCTACATACCAAATTGCTGATTGTATTATTAATGGTATGGTTACTCAAGAATATATTCAAGAAATTACCGATAAAATGTTTAAGAAAATTTCTGATATTGTTTCTCAAATCTAGCATTAATTCATAAATTCAAGTACAATATTGGAGATATGAATTTAATCGAAACAAAAGAAGATAATTTATTTTATATAGGTGGAATCGTTAGGGATATGATTCTTAACCGAGAATCTTTTGATGTTGATATTACATATGTCGGTAATGCAATTGAATTTGCAAAAACAATTCCTAATGCTGAAATTCTAAAGATTAATGAACCTTTTGGTACTGTTAAAATTTTAATTGATAATAAAGAAATAGACCTTGCCTCAACGAGAAATGAAATATACCCTAAAGTTGGACATTTGCCACAAGTTACAGAAATAGGTTGTTCATTAAAAAAAGATGTTCTAAGACGTGATTTTACAATAAATACTCTTGCAAAATCTCTTAAAACAGGTGAAATCGTTGATTATTTAGGCGGAATTGAAGATATAAAAAACAAAACAATTCGAGTAATTCATGATAATAGCTTTATCGATGATCCAACACGCATTATTAGAGGGTTAAAATTTTCAGTTAGATTTGGTTTTAGCTTAGATAAACATACTAAAGATTTGCAGAAAGAATATCTAAATAATATCAACTACGATATGAGTTATAAAAGAGTTAAAAAAGAGCTTATTGAAACATTTAACTTGAATTCTCAAGAAGCTTTTGAAAGATTTTTCTCTGAAAATATTTATAAATTATTGACAGAAAAAGAAATTATTGCACCTAAATATAATATCCAAAATTTGGTTAATAAATATCATGTAAAAGATATATGGCTTGTTTATTTAGGATGGATTGATTTAGAGAAATTACCATTAACTAAAAGGGAGAGCAAAATTATATCTGATTATAATTATTTAAAATCTCAAAAATTAGATGATGATTATTCAATATATTCTGAATTCAAAAATTGCGAAAAAGAAAGTTTGCTTATTTATGCGATTAATATTGACGATAAAAAAGTATTCAAATATTTTGATAAATTATCAAAAATTAGACTTAATATTACAGGAAAAGACTTACAAAATATGGGAATTAAACCATCAAAAGAATATTCAAATTGTTTTGAATATATTTTGAAAGAAAAAATTAAATCACCAAATATTAATGAAAAAGAGTTAGCTAAAAAATTCTTTAAGCTTTAGCTATAACTTTTGGCTTTTTATTTTCATTTACTTTTTGAACTTGATTAGCTTGTGCAGTTTTAGCTTTTGAATAATCACAAGTTCCAGGGAAATCATTTCTGCCTGTTGTTTTTCTTGTGTACCAATACTGTAAATCAGGAATAATTCTTGATAAGAATAACGATGCAACAGCAAAACCTGCTAAGAAATTAACACCACTCATGGCTAAATTCTTTTGTTTCATTTTATTTAATAATTTTTTGCTTACTTTTCCATCACCTTTTTCTGCAGCTTTACAAATATCATCTACATAATCTTTCATTCTATCGTTTAGTTTTTCTAATTTTTTATATGAAACGTATTTATTTGGATTGGATGAAGCTCCACCTGTAAATAATTCATAAGATTCTTTCAATAAATCAGGCGCATTAATTTTACCGCCGGTATATACACCAATAACTTGTTTTTTGGTTAATACACTATTTTCAAGTTGTTTAGGTTGTAATTTAGACATTTCCAACGCTCGTTTTTGAAGCTCTGGATTTGTTTCAATTTTATTAAATTCTTCTAATGTAATAGCTTCTTTGTCTTTACCAAAGAATTTATTCAAATCAAGAACTTTTGTATCTTTACCTAGAACAGCTTCTTTGAATTCATTTACAGACATTGAACTGTTCTCATTTTCAAATAAACCTGATAAATGTTTATGTACAATACCTGCGGTATTAGGATCTAATCTTGTCCAACGACCTGATTCAGCTTTATTCAATCCTGCTCTTACATGGTCTTGAGCCCACATATAGAAGTAAATTGAGCCACCATCTCTGATTATAATTTCAGCTTTTTCTTGTTTTCTTCTTGCATTATAAGTTCTTCCACCTAATACACCTAAATCTGTTGATAATAATTGACCGGTATTAGTGTTTTCTATAAAGTTTGTAAATGAATTTAGCCCTCCTTTAAATGCAACTTGATTTGGTTTGTGATTATCTTTGCTCATTACAGATTCTTTAAAGTGTTCAAATCTTGTTTTATCTATATGAGGAACAATATGTTCTTTATCTTTTTTAGCAAAATAGTTTGTAAGTTTATGATTTAATGGAGGAACTATAAAACCTATAATATAGTTAGCTGCAAGAATACTTGCTGCAACTTTACCAAATTTCATTAATGAAACTGTTCTTTCTGATAAGTTTTTAGGGTTTAATAATTTATTATTTAAGAAATTGTTAAACGGTTTTCTAACAGCATCTTGACCTACATCAACACTAGTATCAAGTCTTTTACCATTAGCTCCTTTTGTTGCATTTAAGAATTTACCTAGAGCTTTATCTCCAAGCCAATTAAATGCTTGTACCCCCCAAAGCCATACGATAGAACCGCTAGTTTCTTCTATAACTCTCTCTCTTGCTTCTGTAACACCACCGCGTTTGTAAGCTTTATCTGTACGGCCGGCAATAACAGTACCTTCCAATGCTACAATTGGAATTTTAGCATCGGTTTTAGTTACTGCTGTAATAGTTCTACCTAATATATTTCCAAGTCCGGCTGTCACAGTTGGTCCTTTTTCTACACTTACAAAGTGTATAAGTCATGTAAATCACAATACTTGCTTATTTTAGCAAAAATGTAACAAATTTTGAATAAAAATGTTACATTTTAACGTATTATTTACACTTATTTACTTATTTAAACCAAACCTTCTTTTAAAGCTTTTACAGCAGCTTGAGTTCTATCATCAACAACGAGTTTTTGTATAATATTACAAACATGAGCTTTTGCTGTATGTTCACTAATTGTAAGAGTTTTTGCAATTTCACTATTTGTTTGTCCGTCTACTACTAGTTTTAAAACTTCATATTCTCTTTGAGTTAAGTTGGCATGAGTTTCTCTAAACCCTGCTCTTGAAAGCTGTCTTGGGGGAATTACCCCACAGTTTTTATCCTTAATATATGGAACAACATGTGAATCTATCCACATAGCCCCGTTTTTTATTGTTTTTATAATAGTCATTAAAAACTCGGTATTAATATCCTTCATAATATAGCCAAAGGCTCCGGCAGATAAGGAATCAAAAATTTCTTGTTCAGAAATATGTGATGTTAGCATAATAACTTTCAGGTTTGGGATATTGAGTTCCATAATTTTTTTTGTTGCTTCTATGCCTGTCATATCAGGTAACCCTATATCCATTAATACGATATCAGGTTTTAGTAGCTTAGATTTTTCAATTGCTTCTGCACCATTTTGTGCCTCTGCTATTATTTCCATTTCTTTGTAATCATCAAATAAGGATTTAATGCCTATTCGCATTAATTTTTGGTCTTCAACCAATAAAATACGTATGCTCATAATTGTCCTCCGATTTTATTCTATTTTGTATTTTTATATTTAATATCGGATAAGTATTTTTTTTCAAAGATAATCTTAATCATTTAGTATTTTGAATTGTAATTTGACATAAAGTTGTGACTTAAATCCTTAATTTAAATTAAATGCGACGATTGGGTAATATACTCTGTTCTGTGACTATAATTTAATCATTATGTAAACTAAATAAGGAGAAATTTAATGATTGGAACAGATGAGATTAAAGTAGTTATTGTAGAAGATTTTAAATTAACAAGAGTAGGGTTGAGATGTGCATTAAATGAAAATAAAGATATTAATGTTGTTGGAGAAAGTGAAAATGCAACAGACGGATTAAGATTAATTGAACAACTTAAACCACAAGTAGTGTTAATGGATTTGGGCTTGCCTGGCATGAATGGAATTGAGGCTATTCTTAAACTTAGAGAAACAAATAAGGATGTGAAAATAATAGCATTAACTTCTCATGATAGAGAAGAAGAAGTTATTACAGTTCTTAGTGCAGGAGCGAATGCATATTGTCTTAAAGATATTGATCCAATAAAGTTATCAGATGTAATAAGAGATGTTGCTAATGGTGTTTGTTGGTTGGATGCTGAAATAGCAGGCAAAGTCTTAAGATCATTCCCTAAACAAGATAAAATGGTTTTACTTAATAATCAATCTCAAAATCATAATCAAGTACCGCTTACAGAAAGAGAGTTTGAAGTTCTTAAACATCTTGTATCAGGTAAAAGTAATACAGAAATTGCAAAAGAGCTTATTGTAAGTGTACATACTGCAAAGGCACATGTTTGCTCTATTCTTCAAAAAATGTGTGTAAACGATAGAGTTCAAGCTGCTGTAAAAGCTGTTAAAGAAGGGATTGTATAACTTGTGATTCTCATCTATAATAAGATAAATTAGCAGGCGTGTTCTGCTAATTTATCAATAGAGAGGGTATAATTATGGATTTGATAGAAAGCAGAAAAAGTGTAAGGCAGTATTCCGATAAAAAAATTTCAGATGAAATATTAAAACAAATTTTAAATGCCGGTCGTCTTGCACCTTCTTGGATGAATTCTCAACCTTGGCACTTTATTGCGGTAAGAAACCAAGAAACAAAAGAATTATTGTGCAAGCTTTCTAATAATCAACCTCATGTTAGATTAGCAGATGTAGTAATTGTTTGTGTTGCAGATAATAATGCGTGGTCTAAAGAAGTTTTTGGTAAAGTTCTAAAAGCTCGTGGGATGAAAGACGAAGCAATAGATAATATTATGACAATGCCGGCTTATTATCCTCCATTATTAGGTGATGAAACAACTTTACTTCGTTCTGTTGAACAAATTACTTATGCTATATCTTATATGACACTTGAAGCAGAAAGGCTTGGAATTGGTTGTTGCGTTATTGGCGCATTAGGAAATGAGGTAACTAAAATACTTCCTGAAATTAGTAAAGAAGCCAAAGAAAAACTTAATCTGAATGATAATCAATGTATTATATCAATGCTGACTTTAGGATATGAAAAAGATCCGCAACCAACCAACAAAATGAGAAAAGATTTTGATGAAGTGATATCTTTAGAAAAATTAGGCAATAATTTTTAAACCGTTAAGCATAATTTTTTAAAGTTTCTTCAATAAATTCTTTCATTTCTGCAACATATAATTTTGGTGACACAAGTTTGCAATTATCTCCGTATCTCATTAATCTATGGAATAATTGTGTTTTATCTTCAAATCTATTTTTGATAAGTAAATCACCGTTGCTTAAAATTCTCATAACTTCTTCGTGGGCTCTAAGTTGATAATTTTTAGCTAATTTACCTTTTACTTCAAATAATACAGTTGTAGGTAAGAATTTATTATTAGTTTTTTGAGGTAAGATTTTAACTTGTTCAATATTTTCAGGTGTTATTGATTTTGAATTAGTACCATCAAAAACTATCAAATTAATTTCATCATCTTTTATAGAAACTTCTATAGGTTCACATTGAATAGATTCATTATTTTTTAAGATAATTTTAACTTTTTGAGATAGTAAACAAGCTTTTTCAAAAGCTTTAATATTTGAATCTTTTATAACTGAAGTTGAAACAGGAGATATGGGTCTTTCTGCTCGTCGATTAATTTTATTTAATATTTCTTGCATGTTATCTGATAAATGTTGTATTTTCATTTTTTCACAGCAATTTTTTAATTCATTAAATAAAGATAATTCGTTATTACAAAAACCTATTCCTATAGGAAAATTAACTATTTGATATTTATTATTTATTTTTTTGATATCAATACCGCAATATCTGCAAGTATTGATATATTTGCTCATTACAAAATTTGAATTATATTCATTGTGATAAAGTTCATAATACTTTATCAATTCATTCATTTCTAAATCTCGTTCAAATAATAATTGCAAAGTATAAAGAACTTTTAATGATGCAGCATTAACTTTTGATAAACTTTTAGTCATATTGGCTCCTCATACTTTGTAATTTTTCAACAATTTGTTCTTTGAAATTATCAGGTGATATAACAACACAGTCAGGTCCAAAATACAACATTCTTTGAAGTGCAATAAAATCTGTATAATAAGCCCCTTTAACTCGTATAATGTCACCATTTTTATTTATAATTTCTTCAGTTTCTTCAAGAGTATAATTTTGAGAATTTCTTAATTCAAATTCAATATATACGTCTTCAGAATTAACATTTTCACTTCTTAAAGCTCTGGCAAGAACTTTTTTCAACCTTGAGAATTTTAAGAAAGTTCTTTTATTGATTGTATGGTTAAAACAATAAATATATAATTTATCACTTCTAAAAGCTAATTTTTCAATTGTAATATCATACTCGACAGTTTTAGAAGTCCCAGGTTTATATTCTATTGTTAATCTGGTATTTTTATAAGCATCTGATAATAATTCATTTATTAAATTTTTATCTAAACCTTTTAATACAGAAATTCCTCTTAAATATTCTTTAATATGTTCATCTTGAATTGCATCAGCAAGTTTTTCAAACAAGTTATCATATTCTATAATTCTTTCAATGCTAAGATTTTTATAAATATTTTTATAAATTTTTGCTAATGTTTCAACTTCATCCTCATCCAAAGTTAGTTGGAAAGGATGAGAACGTAAAATATACATATTATTTGTTTTTTTAGTCGCTTTAGATATATCGCAACCAATATATTTTAATGTATTCAAATCAATTCTGATAGTATCAATTGAATACTCTCTGGTTACAATATTACTTGTGATTAGAAATTCTTTAATTTCTTGAAACGTACAAGGCTTCAAATTCAATAAGGCAAGAATTACTATAGCTCTTACCCCGGTCAAAGATATTTGCCTTGGATTACATTGTTCATTAAATTTAAACATGGATACCTCTTTAAAAAATAAGATACCACAAATTTAAATAAATTCCTACTGCCTAATAGCCATGTTTTATAATATATAAAAGAGGGCGGACCGACCCGCCCTCTACCACGTAGACCATCTCTGGCAGTGGTATTGTATATAACACCTAGAAATCGAATTATTAACTTAAGGACTATTAAGTTTTATATGAATATTACCATCTCCTTTCAAGAACGTTATAATATCACTTTATTCAATTTCTAAGCGTTTCGCTTTTGTCTCTTCGACCTGCTGTTTTGGAATTCTTATAGTTAAAACTCCGTTTTTGTATTCAGCTTTACTTTCACCTACTTTTATAGGTTGGTCAAAAGATATTGTTCTTTGATATTTTCCATATCTGAATTCACAAGTATGATATCTTAAATTTTCTTCTGCTTCTTCTTTTTGTTCCTTTTCTTCTTCTATTTTGGCAGTAATTGTCATAAAATCATTATCTAAATCTATTTCTATATCGTCTTTTTTAACCCCAGGAAGTTGGACTTTGACTTTATAAGCTGTTTTTGTCTGTTTAACTTCTATTGCAGGACGCCATACAGAATTTTTTTTCATTGATAATGGATTTGAGAACATTGGTCCAACAATTGTATCTCGTAAAAAATTGTTCAATTCATTGTGAATACTATCAAAATATAAATCAGGTTCTCTTAAAATTAAATCGTGTTTCATTGATTTCTCCTTTCGTGAGTATTTATAATTTAAGTTATTTCCTAATTAACTTCATTCAACTAATTAACTATTTAATAGTTATATTTATTACCAAATAAGGTAATAGATTTTCTTATTATTAGTTGGAATACTTTGAATAAATAAGGAGAAAATAAAAATGAAAATACTATTTTTTGATTATAGAGAGTCAGAAGAAAAATATTTTGAATCCCATTTTCATCAGGATTGTGAAATAACTTTTTATAAAGAAAGTCTTAATGAAAATACTCATCTTTCTGAAAAGGAACTTGAAGAAACTCAAATTATTAGTGTTTTCATATCATCACAAGTTACAGAAAAAGTTATTAGTAAATTTAAAAATCTTAGAATTATTGCAACTCGTTCAACAGGTTATAATCATATAGATACAAATGCTTGTATCGAAAGAAATATTGCAGTAGTAAATGTTGATGGTTACGGTAAACGTTCTGTTGCTCAATATACAATCAGTATGATGATTGGACTAATTCGTTATTTTGTTCCTGCAATGAAAGATTTTAAAGGTGATAATATTCAATTTAGTAAATATACCGGTTATGACTTGTCAGAAATGTCTCTAGGTATAATAGGAACAGGCGCAATTGGTGCTGCAGTTTGTGAAATAGCAAATTATTTTGGGATGCATATTTTTGCATATGACTGTAAAATAAATAATGAAATTAAAGACTTTGTTGAATATGTGTCTTTAGAAGATTTGTATAAATATTCTAATATCATTTCTCTTCATATTCCTTTAATTCCTGATGTTTATCATATGATATCTCATAAAGAGTTTTCAATGATGAATGATGGTGTGTATTTAATTAACACCTCGAGAGGTGAATTAATTGATAATATTGCACTTTATGAAGCAATTAAATCAAAAAAAGTTGCTGGTGCCGCTCTTGATGTATTAGAATGTGAAAATCTTAATATGTACCCTGATGAATTTATATTAAATATTAAAGATGCTACTTGTGATTGTATAAGTAGTGCAATAGTTAATCAAAAACTTTTTAATGAACCTAATGTAATTATTACTCCTCATATTGCATATAATACATACCAAGCAGTAAATACAATACTTGATCAAACTTTTAGAAATATTAAATCTTGTATTTCAGGAAAATGTTCAAACAGAATTGTTTAAATAAGCTTCAATTCTTTCAAAAACACTTTCCCAAGATTCATTTTGGCATTGTTTAAATATTCTTATGCTTTCATACCATTCAGTTTTTTCAGTATTATCAAACCATCTCCAATCAGGGCAATATGGTAGAATTAATATTGTTTTTACACCTAATGCGCCTGAAAGATGTGCAACAGATGTGTCAACTGTAATCATTATATCAAGGTTTTTTAATGCAGCAGCAGTATCAGAAAAATCTTTGAATGATGAGCCTAACTCTATTAAATTTGAGTAGTTTTTATAATTATCCATAGAAGGATTAACTTGAAAAGAGTAAACAGAGGCTTTATCCATATTTATAATATTTTCAAATAAATTAACGTTTAATATTCTATGGATTTGTTCTCTTAATCCGCTTGCTCCTGATTCCCAACAAATACCTATTTTATATTTCTCGGTTTTAAAATATTTTGTTTTATATTCATTTATTTTATTATCTTCAGCAAATAAATATTGATTTCTATATGGGATATTATTAAAATTCATATCTAGATAGTATGGTGTAAATGTTAAAAATGTTGATTTGTCATATTTTGGTAGACTGTCAGTTTTTTCATAAAAAGAGATATTGTCATAATTTTTGTATGAATATTTGAACAAATCAATTAATGATTTCGTAATAACAATTTTTATTTTTTTAAATCGTCTTGCTAAATACGGAATGTATCTAATATTTTGAATTTGATCTCCAAGTCCTTGATCCCCAAAAATTAATAATTCTTGATTTTGGCATTTTCGTTCTCCTTGCCATTTATTTTTAAATTTGTTAAACCAATCTGCCATCTCCGCAAATGCAAATTCAGGTTGGATGTAATATTGATAACCTTTTTTGAATTGGCGATTTGATAGGTAATATGATGCAAACGAAAATTTTAAACCTGATGCATTAGGGTTTAATTTTTCTAATTTTTTTAAATAATAATAAGTTTTTTTTCTAAATTTTGGATCTTTACCATAACTTATTGCAAGATCTAAATATCCACCTTCTTTGTCACCACATTTTAACATTTTTCGATAACATTCTCTTGCTTTATTTTCATCATCATATAAGATTTCATTTAATAATCCTAAATTATGCCATGCACCTGTTGTTTTGGGGTCTATTTTTAATAGTTTCAATGAATATTTTTGACATTCTTCAAATTGACCTTGTTTTAATGCTAAATATGCAAATTCTGTTAAAATATCTCTATCAAAAGGATATTTCTTATGAGCTTGTTTAGCATAATTATATCCTTTTTTATATTCTCCATAGTCCGAACAAGATGTTAATAATGCTTTATACAGTTCTATTGAATCATTAGTTTCTAATGCTAATTCTAAATATGGTATAGCTGTTTTTAATTTCCCAAGATTAAATTTTGTCATTCCGATGTAAAATATTAATGTATCTGATGGGCATAATTTATATGATTTATCAAGATATTTTTCAGCCTTTTTATAAAATTTTATATTATAATAAAACAATCCTAAAAAGGATAAAACTGAAGCATTATCAGGGTTTTCTTTTAGTAAAGATAAGTATATTCTTTCTGCTTTTTTGTATTCTCTTTTTTTTGTAAGTTCTAAAGCTTGTTTAATGCTTTCTATTATTTCCATAGGAATTATTTTAACATCTCTTAGAAAGTTTCGTCAATTCATCTGAAATTTTGTTTATTTCATTCTGCCAAGAATTTTTTTCGGATTGTTTGAATATTCTAACACTATCATACCATTCGGTTTTTTCTGTATTATCAAACCAACGCCAATCAGAATAATATGGTAATAACATAAATGTTTTTAAACCCATTGCACCTGCTAAATTTGCTACAGACGTATCAACAGATATTAATAAATCTATATCTTTTAATGCGTTTGCAGTATCATTAAAATTGTCAAAAGTGGAGCCTAAATCAATTAAATTATACTTTTTATAATCATCACTTGATGGGTTAACTTGAAATGAATAGAATTCATAATCTGAATTAAATAAATTTGCAAATTCATTAATATTTATAGTTCTATGAATGGTTGTTCTAATGTCTGCATTTCCAGCTTCCCAACAAAGTCCTATTTTTAATTTATTATTTCTTTGATGAGTTTTATTAATCATTATATAGCCATCACTATTAGGAATATGTTTGAAATCCATTTTTAAATAATATGGCAGTTTTGATAAAACAACAGAATAATCATACTCTGGGAAATAATCAACAAATTCGATTCCTTCAAAACTATTTTTAAATAAATCTATCAATTGAGGAAATGCAAAAACTTTTATATTTTTAAATTTATCCCTTAAATAAGGAATATATCTAATAAACATTAAGTGATCCCCATATGCTAAATCACTATATATGAATAATGTGGAATTAATATGTTCTTCGCCATCCCATATATTCTTTAATCCCTGAATTTTTTCTTCTTTTGTATGCTGTAGATAATATTTGTATCCTTCTTTAAATTTTTTTTGTGTGAAATAATTTTGAGTTAATCCCCAAAGTATTATATTGTTCTCGGGCATTTTTTTTAAAGCTTTTTTTAGATATTTTGTTGCAAGGGCATATTTGCCTGATTTGGAATAACTTATGCCTAAATCATAATTATATGACGGAGTGTCATTGTATTTTATTGCTTTTTTATAACATTCTTGGGCTTTTTCTTCATCTTGATATAGGCATTCTTGTATTATACCCATATGATTCCAAGCTCTTGAAAATTTAGAATCCATACGCAAAACTTCAATACAATATTCTTCACCCTCTTGGAATTTACCTGTATAAATGCAAGCTATTGAATAATTTAATAATAATTCTTTATTCATAGGATATTTTTTTATTGCATCTTTTGAATAATCATATGCTGTTTTTAAATATAACTGTTTCCCTGTACTTATTAAAGTCGATAAAGCTAAAGTTAGCTTTTCATAATAATCACATTTAGATTCTTGTTTAATAAGATTTATATAAATAGGAACAGTATCTTCAAATTTCTGGAGTAAAAATTTACTTAGTCCAAGTCCTGACATTATAGTATTATCTTGAGATAATTCATAAGCTTTATCAAAAGTTTTTTCAGCCTTATCATAATCTTTTATAGTTATATAAAGATATCCTAAAAAACTTAATACTATATGATTGTTAGGATTTGATTCTAAAACTTTTACATATATTTCTTCAGCCGATTTGTAATCCTTATTTTTAACAAATTCAACAGCTTGATTTATTTGAGAAACTATATCCATAAATGAATGATAACATTTTCTACTTCCTTTTAAAATCCAATAAATCATTTATTTATATAAACATTTAAAAAATTTTATACTATAATTATTTTATGGAAATGTTAGATGAAGTACAAAATTTAGTAACCGAAAATGAATTTGCGAAAGCTAAACACAAGCTTTTACAAATTATGGCAGAAAATGGCGAAAATATTGATTCAATGAAGCTTCTTGGTTTAGTTAATGTAAATCTTGCCTGCTACGAAGAAGCTAAAAACAATTTTGAATATGTATTATCTCAAGAAAATAATGATGCAACTTCTTGGTTTTATTTAGGAAATTGCTACGATAAACTTAAAGATTTTGAAAATGCCAAAAATTCTTATGAAAAAGTTATTGAGCTAAGAGAAAATTATCTTGAAGCATATAAAAGTCTTTGTGTTATTTATATGCAACTTCATATGGAAGACAAAGCTATTGAATTAGCTCAAAAAGCCAAAACAATAGATGCAGAAGATTATACTTATGATTACCTTATCGGTACAGCATTTGTCGCAAAGAAACAATATGAAGCAAGTATAGAATATTTAGAAAAAGCTTTAAAACTTAATCCTAACCATTCTCAAATATATGGGAATTTAGCTACGGCCTATTTATTATTAAATGATCAGGTAAAAGCTATTGAGATGTATAATAAAGCGATAGAATTAAATCCGGAAAATGCTGATGCATTATTTAATCTTGCATCAGTTTATCAAATTCAGAATAACCATTCTGAAGCTTGCAAATATTTTGAAAAATCATATGCAATAACAAATGATGAAAAATCTCTTGTAGGTCTAACTTTATCAGAATTTAAAGGTGGGAATTACATAAAAGCAATTGAACATTATAAGGCTCTAGTTGTTGCACATCCTGAAAAAGATTCTTATTTATATAATTTAGCAATTTGTTATGAGCAAGTTAGAGATTTTCAAAATGCAATAAATATTCTTAAACAACTCCTTACAAGAAATCCTAAATCAGTAAATATGGCGCAAAAGCTTGCAGGATTATATATGGAGATAAAAGATTTAAGAAGTGCAAAAGATTTATATGATAATATAATCCTTAAAAATTCTCCGACAGCAAATGTTTTATATCAATATGCAATAATATCTTCGCAGCTTTATGATACCGATACTGCTGAGAGAATATTTAAAAAAGTTATTGGTATGAATCCTGACAATGCTCTTGCACATAAGGATTTAGGTGTAATTTATCTTAATAAAAGATTATTTGATTATGCAGAAGATGAATTCAAAACAGCACTTAAATTAGCTCCTGAATCATATGATATTATTTTTGAATATGCTAATTTCTTATATTCGGTAACAAAATACAAAGAAGCCGATGAATATTATGAAAAAGCTCTTCAAATAAACGATGATGTAATAGCAAAGACACTTCGAGCAATGAATAAAATAGAACTTAATGAACTTGATAAAGCAAAAGAACTTATTGATTCTGCTATTAAACAAGAACCTAATCATGAGTATATTCAATTCATGGCAGGAAGAATTTATTTTGCTTTGAAAGAATATGAAGAAGCAAAAAGATATATTATTCACTCTATAGAACAAAATCCTGATATTGAATCTCAAAATCTATTAGCTTTAACTTATTTTGGATTGGAAGAATACCAAAATGCAGTAAATATTTTTGAGAATCTGCTTAAAAAGAATGAAAACAATATTTCACTCTTGCTAAATGCTGCTCAATGTTATGAAAAACTAGGTGATAATGATAAAGCATTAGAAAAATTATATAAATTAACAGACATATTCCCAGAGCATGAAGAAGCTCAAGAAATGATTAGACGTTTATCATAACAGTCATATTTTTATATTTAAGACTTAATATAATTTTTCAAATTAGCTGAGATATCTTTATTTCTACAAAGTTTTTTCAATTTTGAAATAGCTCTGTTTTCAATTTGTCTGATACGTTCTCTTGAAACATTATAAATAGAACCAATTTCTTCTAATGTTTTCTTATTGCCATCACTATCTAAGCCGTATCTTAAAATTAAAATATCTCTTTCTTTTTGACTCAATTGTTCTAATATGTGTCTTGTATCTTCTAATAAATTTTCATCCGAAACTCTATTATCAGGTGACATTGTAGACTCATCTACAATATAATCAATAATTTTGTTCGCATCATCTTTTTGATTAGTTGGAGTATCAATACTGATTGTAGATTGTGCAGACTTAATAATAGAATTTATTTTCTTTAAACTCATTCCCAAGCTATCTGCAACTTCTTGCTTTGTTGGTACTCTACCTAATTTAGTCGTTAAATCTATAGTTTCTTTTTTAATTTTAGTTAAAGAGTCTATTAAGTGTATTGGTAAACGGATAATTCTCGCCTTATCTGCAATTGCTCGAGTAATTGATTGTTGTATCCACCAAGTAGCATATGTAGAGAATTTGTACCCTTTTGTGTAATCAAATTTTTCCGTTGCGCGAATTAAGCCCATATTGCCTTCTTGAATTAGATCTAAGAAAGACAATCCGCGACCTATGTATTTTTTTGCGATACTTACAACTAAACGTAAATTTGCGTTAATCAAAATTTTTCTGGATAAATCACAATTATTTTCTTTAATTTTTCTTGCGATTTCGTGTTCTTCTTCAGTTGATAGAAGAGGTATTTTGCCTATTTGTTGTAAATAAATTTTTACAGAATCATCAGAGTTTACAACTGATAAATTTTCAGATGTTTTAGGTTCTTCAATAAAAACAGAATCAGAATCCTCATCTAATTTATCGAAATCAACACCTTCATCTGATATTTCTTCAAAATTTAAATTTATTTTATCCATATCATCGCTCATTATAACAACCTCTTCTATTTTTTCAATCGTTGCCTTACAGCTTCAAATACTATAATAGCTGTTGCAGCTGAAACATTCAAGGAATTAAAATCTTTTAACATTGGGATTTTGACCTGAAAATCTGACATTTTTAATAAAGATCTAGAAACTCCTGCGTGTGCCGCTCCCATAATTAATGCGAAATTCATAT
>CALVEW010000004.1 GCA_944326645.1 Candidatus Gastranaerophilales bacterium | reverse complement strand
AACCTAATCAAGGGCAATGTATTGCAAGAAATAAGGCAATAGATATTGCAACAGGTGAATATATTAGTTTTGTAGATCCTGATGATTGGGTAGAGGAAGATTTTTTTGAAAAAGTTTATAAAAAGTTTAAAGAAACAAATGCTCAGGTTGTGCAATTTGATTACAAAATATATAAAGAAATTAATAAAAAATTTATAAAAAAGAGTTTTTTAGAAAGTTCAAAAAAATATTTAAGAAAGAATTTAAAGAAAGCATCTTTTTATACTTGGCAAGAATTACGTTGGAAAAGTTTAGATGATATTCCATTATATGCTTGTGACAAGATATATTCTGCAAAATTTATAAAAGATAATAATATAAAATTTGCACCTAACAAACATGCAGAAGACCAAATTTTTACATTGTCTTGTTTATTTAAAGCATCAAAAATTGGTTATATAAATGAATGTTTTTACAATTATAGAATTCGTAATAATTCATCTGTGAATAGTGTTAGTAATGATTATTTTTGTATATTCGATAATGTAAAATTAGTAGAGAATTTATTAAAAGAACAAAATTTATATGATTTATTAAAAAATCAATATAAATATTATTTATTGAATACATTATCCGGTCATTATACAGGAATTCCAAAAGACAGGCAAGAAGATTATTTGAGAGAATGTGCGCATATTTTTTCAGAAAAAGAATATAAAAAATTTTTAAAACAAAGATATGGCAGATATTCTTTTTGGGAAAATATTTTTTCTATAAAAAATAGAAAAGAAGATGGTTATAGTACAAAAATTATAAGATTTTTAGGATTAGATTATAAACTTATAAAGGAAAACAAATGAAAAAATTAAGTATAGTAACCATTTGTTATAATGAACCAAATTTGGATTGTACTTGCCAAAGTATTGTTAATCAAACTTGGCAAGATTTTGAATGGATTGTAATTGATGGAGGTTCAAACAAAGAAACTTTAGATGTTTTCGAAAAGTATAAATATAGAATAGACAAATTTATATCTGAGCCAGATAATGGAATTTATAATGCTTGTAATAAAGGCATAAAATTAGCCACAGGAGAGTATATACATTTTTTAAATGCTGGTGATTGTTATTTTAATAATAATGTACTGCAAAATGTTTTTAGTCAAAGTCAATATAATGAAGATGTTTTATATGGTGAGCTTGAGTTTGTAAATTATAAAAAAAATAAAAATATAATATCAGAACAACCTAAAATAGATAAATATTATTTGATTAATAATTGTATTTTAACTCCTGCTTCTTTTATAAAATTGGATTTATTTTATAAATATGGTTTATTTAATGAAAATTATAAAATTGTATCTGATTATGAAAAGTGGGTTATTTTTTTTAAAAACAATGTATTATTTAAGCATTTAAATGTTGTTATTGCAAAATTTGATACAACAGGAATATCTTCTAATAAAAAATATCAAAAATTACATATGGAAGAAAGACATGACGTAGTAAAAAAATATTTTACTAAAGATGAAATTAATAAAGCATTAAGTTTAATAACAATGAAATATTCTTTTATAGAAAATATATTTTCTATAAAAAATCATCCAAATAAAAAACATAAAGTAATAACTATTTTAGGAATTCATATAAAAATAAGGAGAAAATTTAATGCATAGAAAAATTAGAGAATTAATTTTGAAATGTGCAAACACCTCGAAAGCTTCACATGTTGGTTCTGCATTAAGTATTGTTGAAATATTGGAAGCATTGTATTTTAATGTAGCAAATATAAACAAAGATAATTATAATAATGCAAGTAGAGATAGAATAATTCTATCTAAAGGTCATGGTAGTTTGGCATTATATGTAACTTTGGCATTAAAAAATATTATTCCTCTTACATCATTAGATAAATATCTTGTTGATGGAGGTGTTTTGCCTTGTCATATTGATATGAATTCAGCAAATGGATTAGAAGCTTCTACAGGATCTTTAGGTCACGGACTTGGTATTGCAGAAGGTTTTGCTTTATCTAATAGATTAAAAAATATTCATTCTAGAATCTTTGTAATTGTTGGTGATGGTGAATTCCAAGAAGGTTCTATTTTAGAAGCATTAAATTCTATAGGTTCGTTAAATCTAAATGAAATTACCGTAATATTAGATAATAATAAATTTCAAGCATCCGCAGCAACAAAAGATGTTGCAGATATAGATAACTATGAAAAAATTTTTAGTGCATTTGGTTTTGATGTCCAAAGTGTTGATGGGCATGATGTTGATTTATTAATAAAAGCATTAAATAAAAAATCACAAAAACCAATTGCAATTATTGCAAACACCTTAAAAGGTAAAGGTTTTTCATTTATGGAAGATACTTTACAATCTCACTATATGAAGATTGATGATGAAAAATTAAAGCAAGGGATGTCAGAATTGGAGGTTGTTTTATCATGAGAATGGTATTTGCCAATACACTTATAAAATTAGCAGAAGAAGATGAAAGAATATGTATAATTACACCTGATATGGGATACGGTATTTTGGATAATTTTCAAAAACTATTTCCTAATAGATATTTTAATTTAGGTATTACAGAGCAAAATTGTATGTCTGTGGCTTCTGGTATGGCATTAAATGGTTTAAAACCATATGTGTATAGTATTATACCATTTGTAGTTCATAGATGTTTAGAACAAATTCGTGTTGACGTATCTTATATGAATACAGATGTTAAAATTATAGGAGTTGGTTCAGGTTTTGAATATGGTGCTGCAGGTGCAACTCATCATGGAACAGAAGATATGGCCATGATAAGAGCACTTCCCAATATGACAATTTGTGCTCCAGGTGATAACTATGAAATGGAAGAAATAGCGAAACTCACCGCTAAAACAAGCGTTCCTACATATATAAGAATAGGACGTCATAACCATGGTATTTTAAATCATAATAAAATAGAAATAGGAAAGGCTTCTATTATTCAAGAAGGAAAAGATATTGCTTTAATTGCAACTGGAAATATGCTGCCTGTAGCTTATGATTTTGCTCAGGAACTTAAAAAACAAGGCTATTTACCTATGCTTGTAAGCATGCATACTATAAAGCCAATAGATAAAGAATTAATAGTAAATTTGATTGATAATAAATATAAAATCTATACTTTTGAAGAACACACTATAATTGGAGGTTTAGGGTCTGCAGTTTCAGAAATAATTGCAGAAAGTGGAAAAGGTGTAGAATTTAAAAGAATTGGAATAAATGATGAGTATTCTCATATTGTTGGATCTGCACAATATATTAGAGAGCAATTCAAATTAGATTTAAAAGGAGTTATTGAACAATGTTGTTAATGGAATTTATGAAAGAAGAATATAATTCTATAAAGTTAAAAGAATGGCAAAAATTAAAAAATAAAACAATTCTTGTAACTGGTGGAAATGGTCTTTTAGGTTCAAATGTTGTAAATTATTTACAATTTTTAAATAAAAAAGAAAATTTAAATTTAAAACTTTTAGTTCACTCTTTTTCAAGACCAGTTGAATGGTTGCCTATAGATGAAAATATTCAATATTTCAATTCAAATTTGAATAATGGTTTCCCAGAATGGGAATTTGATTATTTAATCAATACGGCAACATATGGTCAACCAAAAAAGTTTTTAGAAAACAAGCTTCAAACAATTAAACTAAATACTGAAACATATACAAAACTTTTAGAGTTAGCTAAGAAAAATAACGCAATTGTTCTTCATATGTCATCATCTGAAATATACGGTCAAATTCCTGATGACAAGTCTTCAGTTGACGAAAATTACAATGGAGATGTTAATACTTTTGCACCAAGAGCGATTTATGGGGAATCAAAAAGGCTTTCTGAAACAATTTCTAAAGTTTTTATTGATGATGGGCTAGATATAAAAATTATTAGGCTTGCAATCGGTTATGGTCCGGGAGTTAAATATGATGATGTTAGGTTTATTAATGAATTTATTAAAAAAGCATTGAATAATGGTGAAATATCTATGATGGATGAAGGGAAAGCACTAAGACAATTGAGCTTTATTACTGATACTATTGAAATGATTTTAAATGTTATGCTTTCTGGTACTAGTATAATTTATAATATCGGTGGAGTAGATTTAAAAAGTATAAAAGAAATAGCTGAAACTATTGCTCAAAATGAATGTGTTGAGGTGAAAATACCTCAAATATCAGAATCTGTAGGAGGTCTTCCTAAAAATTTAATATTAGATGTTTCTAAATATATTTCAGAATTTGGTTGTCCAAACTTTATATCTTATGAAAAAGGTTTGGCAAAAACAGCGCAATGGATTAAGTTATTAAATAAACAAAAAGTAGAGGTATAAAAATGAAAAAAGCATTGATAACAGGTATAACAGGACAAGATGGAAGCTATTTAGCGGAGTTTTTATTAGAAAAAGGTTATGAAGTACATGGTATTAAAAGAAGAGCATCTTCTTTTAATACCACAAGAATTGATCATCTTTTTCAAGATATTCATCAAAAAGATGCACGTTTTATATTGCATTATGGGGATCTGTCAGATTCGTCAAATTTGATTAAACTAGTACATGATATTGAACCTGATGAAATTTATAATTTAGCAGCTCAGTCTCATGTAAAAGTATCTTGGGATTGTCCTGAATATACTGCTGATAGTGATGCATTAGGAACATTAAGATTGTTAGAAGCAATAAGACTTAATAAATTTGAGAAAAAAACAAAGTTTTATCAAGCTTCTACTTCTGAATTATATGGTTTAATTCAAGAGCCTATTCAAAAGGAAACAACACCTTTTTATCCTCGTTCTCCTTATGCAGTTGCAAAATTGTATGCTTATTGGATTTGTGTAAATTATAGAGAATCATTTGGAATATGGGCAGCTAATGGGATATTATTTAATCATGAATCTCCAAGACGTGGTGAAACTTTTGTCACTCGTAAAATTACAATGGCTGCAACAAAAATTAAAGTTGGATTGCAAGAAAAATTATACTTAGGTAATCTTGATGCTAAAAGAGATTGGGGTCATGCAAAAGACTATGTAAGAGGTATGTGGCAGATTATGCAGCAAGAAAATCCTACAGATTATGTTCTTGCTACAGGTACAACAACATCAATTAGAGATTTCTGTAAAATGACATTCAAAGAATTAGGAATAGATATTGAATTTGTTGGAGAAGGTGTAAATGAAAAAGGTATTGATAAAGAAACAGGAAAAGTTTTAATTGAAGTTGATCCAAGATATTTCAGACCTGCTGAAGTTGATTTATTATTGGGTGATTCTACTAAGGCAAGAAAAGAACTTGGTTGGTATCCAGAATATGATTTACAAGCTCTTGTAAAAGAGATGGTTGAGTCAGATCTTGAACTTGCAAAAAAAGAAAAAGTTTTGAGAGATAATGGGTATAAAGTTTTAATCCCTCAGGAGGTATAAATGTTTCACAAAGGAACAAAAATTTATATAACAGGCGGAAGTGGACTAGTTGGAAGAAATATCATTGAAAATCAGCATATTTCTAATTGTACAATTATTGCGCCAAAACACAGCGAGCTTGATTTAATGGATTATAATAAGGTTTTTGATTTTATAACTAAAGAAAAACCGGATTTTATAATTCATACGGCAGGTCAAGTCGGTGGAATTCAAGCCAACATGAAAGATCCATATGGTTTTTTCACAAACAATACAATCATGGGGGTAAATGTTGTTCGTGCTGCCAAGGAGTCAGGTGTAAAAAATTTACTTAATTTATCAAGTTCATGTTCATATCCTTGTAATATTTCTACTCCTTTATCTGAAGATATGATTTTAACAGGTCCATTTGAACAAACCAATGAGGGTTATGCAATAGCTAAAACTGCTATTTTAAGAATGTGTGAATATATAACCAAACAATTTGAGGGATTCTACTATAAAACATTGATACCTTGCAATTTGTATGGAAGATATGATAAATTCTCTCCAAAAAATTCACATCTTATTCCTGCAATTATTAAAAAATTGTATGATGCCAAAATCAAAAGTATATCAGAAATTGATATTTGGGGTGACGGTGAATCAAGAAGAGAATTTATGTATGCAGGTGACTTTGCACAAATTGTTGTAGATGTTCTTGAAAGCTTTGAAAAAATCCCGACTGTTTTGAATATCGGTTTAGGTTACGATTACACAATCAATGAATATTATAAAGCAGTAGCAAATGTCATTGGTTTTGAAGGTAATTTTATTCATGATTTATCAAAACCTTCGGGTATTAAACAAAAACTTTTAAACATAGATAAACAAAAATCGTTAGGTTTTAAATGTAAATATTCTTTAGAAGAAGGAATAAAAGAAACTTACAACTATTTCATAAATGAATACAAAGGAGAATAAAATGAAATATGAATTAGCAAGCACATCTTGGGATGAAAAAGAAATTGAAGCAATTCAAAAAGTTATAAAAAAGAATAACTACACAATGGGTGATGATGTAAAACAATTTGAAGCTGATTTTGCAAAATTCACAGGTAATAAATATTGCGTAATGGTTAACTCAGGTTCAAGTGCAAATTTACTTGCGATTGCAGCAATGTTCTTCAAAAAAGAAAATCCGCTTAAAAGGGGTGACGAAGTAATTGTGCCTGCTGTTTCATGGGCTACAACTTATTATCCGTTGTGTCAATATGGTTTAAAATTAAAATTTGTAGATGTAGATAAGTACACTCTAAATTTTGATTTAAACGAATTAAAAAAAGCAATAACAGATAAAACAAGGCTTATTTTTGCAGTTAATTTATTAGGAAATCCTAATGACTATGATGTAATTAATGAAATGATAAAAGGTAAAAATATTTATCTTTTAGAAGATAATTGTGAGTCATTAGGTGGGATGTACAAAGGGAAACAACTTGGCTCGATTGGTTTAATGGGAACATATTCCACTTTCTTCTCTCATCATATGGCAACAATGGAAGGTGGTTTAGTTGGAACAGACGATGAAGAATTATATCATATTTTACTTGCAATTCGTTCCCATGGCTGGACAAGACATTTGCCTGAAGAAAATAAACTATGCAAAAAATCTAAAAATGCATTTGACGAAAGCTTTAGATTTATTTTACCTGGGTACAATGTAAGACCTATTGAAATGATGGGTGCAATAGGGATAGAACAGCTAAAAAAACTGCCTGAATTTTTAAGACACAGAAGAGAAAATGCAAAATATTTCAAAGAACTTTTTGAAAATGATGACAGATTTATCATTCAAAAAGAAATTGAAACATCAAGCTGGTTTGGTTTTTCATTCCTAATTAACGAAAATTCAAATATAAAAAGAGAAAATGTAATCAAAGCTCTAACAGAAGCAAATATTGACACTCGTCCAATTGTAGCAGGCAATTTTGCAAGAAAAGAAGTTGTCAAATGGTTTGATTACGAAATTCAAGGAGATTTGAAAAATTCAGATTACGTAGATAAAAATGGATTTTTTGTAGGAAATCATCAATTTGATATTAAAGAAAAACTGGATTATTTAAAAGAAGTATTAAAGAAAGTAGACTAATGAAAACAATTTGTAACAATAATAATTGCACAGGTTGTAGCGCCTGCGTTAATATTTGTCCCAAACAAGCTTTGTCTTTAAAACAAGACGAAAATGGATTTTTTAAACCTCATCTAGATAAAGATAAATGTATTGACTGTAATTTATGTGAAAATACTTGTCCTATCAATGGTATAAAATCCAAAAATTATACAGAACCAAAACTGTATGTTTTTAATAATTTTTCTTCTGAGGCTAAACTGTCTGCAACAGCAGGAGGCTTTCAGATTATAGCGAAAAATTTTATTCAAATCGGAGGTAAAGTTGTTGGTGCAGCATGGGGCGAAAATTGGCGTTGCGAACACATTATAGTTGACAATTTAGATGATTTAAAAAAATTATACAAATCAAAATATCTTCAAAGTTATTTAGGTGACATATTTAAAAGAATTAAGAACGAGCTTGATAAAGGCGTAAAAATTCTTTTTAGCGGCTTACCTTGTCAAATTGCAGGGCTTATAGCATATTTAAAAAAAGATTATGAAAACCTTTTTATTATAGATATACTTTGCAACAATGCGCCAAGCTTCGGTCATTTTAAAAAATTCTTGGATGATAATTTTGGTATTGAAAATATAAAAGACATCGATTTTAGATATAAGGCACCAAACGAAGAAACCACAAAGAAAATGATTTTAAAAATTTCTTTAAATAATGGTGAAGAAATCTTTCAAGAAACTTGGACAGATAAATCATACGGACAAACTTTTGTAAACAGAATGTTAGCAGGTGAACATTGTGAAAATTGTCATTTTGCAAAATTTCCAAGATTAGGAGATATAACTTTAGGTGATATATTTGGTGTAGAATACATTGATCCAAGATTTACAGGTTTAAAATCAGAATCTGTTTTAATTAACTCAAAAAAAGGTCAACAATTATTTAAAATAATAAGCGATAATGTTGATGAAATGATTAAAATTCCATTGAAAATATTAAAAAAAATGCATCCTGTACTTGAAAGAAAATGGGAAGTAAATCCTCAAAGAAACAGATTCTTTGATTTGTTAAAAAAATATCCTTTTCAAAAGGCGTGCGATTATGTTTTAGAAGATAAATTTGATATTGGGCTGGTAGGAGTCCCAACAAATCCTAATTTTGGTGGAGGATTAACATATCTTGCATTAAAATGGGTGTTAGAAGATATGGGAAAAACAGTATTAATGATTTCACCTCCAGGTCCGGATATCCCTTGGCTTCCAAAAAGAATTACAAATTTTAAGACCAATCCTTACAAAGAATATGAGCTTGTGTGCTATCCTTCCAAAAAAGCTATGCGCGAATTAAATTATAAATGCGACATGTTTTTAGTGGGATCAGACCAGTTATATTCAACGCATTTTGGAAACAATTATGGAATTTACACAGATATGGATGAATTTTCATCTTTAGACTGGGTTTTAGACAGCAAGAAAAAAGCTGCATATTCTGCTTCATTCGGTCAAGACGACATAAATTGTCCAATAGATATGAAAAATAGAATGAGTTATTACTTGAATAAGTTTGACAATTTTTCTGTTAGAGAGCGCTCAGCTGTTGATTTATGTAAAAAAGAATTTGGTTTTGAACCGGAATTTGTTCTTGATCCTGTTTTTATGTGTAAAAAAGAATATTTTGAAAAGTTTATTTCTAACATGTCGACAACAGAAGGTCTTGCTGCCTATGTTTTAGATAGTAGGGATGATAAAAATTCAATCATTAATGATATATCAAATAAATTATCTTTAAATATAAATCATCTTGAAGATGCAACAGGGAAATATGATAACGCAATGAACATGGAAGATTGGCTAAGCGCAATAGCAACATCAGATTTTGTTGTAACAGATTCGTTCCATGGCACTTGTTTTGCAGTTATTTTCAATAAACCTTTTGTTGTTATTTCAAATAAAGCAAGGGGAATTGCAAGATTTAAATTATTAGAAGAATTTGGCTTGGAAAACAGATTAGTTTCATCATATGAAGAATTTAAATCCAAAGAAGATGTTTTATTAAAACCAATAAACTGGGATGAAGTTAATTCTAAAATAGAAAAACTAAAAGAGCATAGCTTAGGAATTCTGAAAAAAGCAATAGAACCGAAAACAAAAAGAGTTTCCGATTATGATATTTTAATTGAAAAAATTCAAAATATGGAAAATAATTTTTACATATTATTAAATCAAAAAGCAGATATTACACAAAATAAACTCCGTAAAAATTGCTTATTTTCCAAAACTCGCTCACAAGACAACTCTCATAGAATTATAAAAATACTTGGAATTACTATAAAACAAAGAAGAAAAGGATACTAAATGAAGAGCGAAAATACACCAAAGGTTTCTATAATAACATCGACATATAAAGTCGCTTCAAAAGAACAAAAATCATTTTTTTACGAAATGTTCAGAAGTATACACGAACAAGATTACCCCAACATTGAGCATGTAATTATTGATGGCGGATCTGAAGACGGCTCTGTAGAATTCATTAAAAACATAATTAAAAAATACTCAAAAAAACAAGTTGTATTTATATCGGAAAAAGATAGAGGTATTAATGATGCAACAAATAAAGGGTATTTAAAATCCAGCGGCGATTTAATAACATTAATGTGCGATGATGATTTCTATATAAGACCTGATGCCATTTCGAGTATGGTAAAAAAAATAAAAGAGGATAATTTAGATTTTGTATGCGTCGATACTTGGTGGCTAGACTCAAAAACGTGGGATAACGATATCAAATCGTTTATATACAGACACCCTTTCCTTATAAATGCAATGCTCTTAAAGAGAGAATTAATTTCAGAACCTCCTTATTATCTGGATGAAAAATATCCTCTATGCGCTGACTACGACTTATTTTTACGTATATTGACTAATGAAAATATAAAAGGCGGAGCAATCAACGAAATATGTACGGTACTAAGACCCGGAGGAGTTTCTCAGAATAGCAATAACACTTATTTTGACGATACTCTGCATATCTATAGAAAATATTTTAAGTCTAAAATCTTTAACAATGCAGAACTATTAAGATTACACTTCAAAAACTCAGGACTTATTACATACCTAAAAATTTTGCTATTTTGCAAAAACAAAAAAGTTATAGAAAGTGTAAAACAACTTTACACATTTAAATATATAAAAAAATACCTTATTAGTAGATTAGAATTTTTCTTCTTTTTAAAATTTATAACAAATTGGTGGAAAATCAAACCGCCAAAACAATATGTAGACAAGAAATTTTCAAGGACAAAATCTAGAATATGGATAGAAAAGTTTTATCAGGATTTGTATTAATGAGTAGTGATGAAATCCTAACATTATATATGGATACAACCTTTATATTTAGTCCTTGTTACTTGACGAATATTTATAAGCAAATACAAGTACTATATGTATATTAAAAAATATTTGGAACGAAGTTGCAAAAGAAAATTTAAATTATTAATAGAAAATTAAAAAATTTGGAAATCAACGATAAGATAAAAGGAGATAATTAATGACACTATATGTATTTGATATGGATGGGACTTTGACTCCTGCAAGGAAACCTATGCAGGATGAGTTTGCTGAAAAATTTTTACCTTGGCTTGAACAAAACCAAGCATATATTGCAACAGGCTCAGATTTCGCCAAAGTTGAAGAACAAATGCCAAATGATGTTATTAATGCTTTTACTGGCATATTTTGTGCTATGGGGAATGATTTATGGCAAAAGGGAAAATTTACTTATCATAGAGATTTTACTCCTGAAGATGAATTGATTAATGAATTAGAACTTTATAGAGCTAATACAAAGTATCCATTCGAATTGTATCCAAATTATATCGAAAAAAGAACAGGGGCTATAAATTTTTGTGTATTAGGACGCAATTGCCCGTATGAGGCTAGAGAAAAATATGCTGCTTGGGATGCCGATAATAAAGAAAGATTATTTATTCAAAAAGAATTGTCTCAAAAATTCCCTAAGTATGATTTTTCTTTAGGGGGAGCTGTGTCTATTGATATTGTTAAAAAAGGTTGCGGAAAAGGGCAAATTGCAATAGAATTAAGACAAATTGAGCCTCAAGAAAAAATCGTTTTCTTTGGTGATAGAACTTTTGAAGGCGGAAATGATTATGAGTTAGCTTGTGCTTTGAAAAAATATTCTAATACGCAGGTTGTACAAGTTGAAACTCCGGAAGATGTTTTGAAATTTTTAAATATTATTTAACGAAGAGGGTGAAAAATGAAATCAATAATATTAGCAGGCGGAAGTGGTAGCCGTTTATGGCCATTATCCAGAGAAGAATATCCAAAACAATTACTTAGTATTGATAATGATACAAGTCTTTTACAACAAACTTTTGATAGGCTTATGAGATTTATTAAGCCATATGATATCCTAACAATTACGAATATAAAACATTATCAAGATATTAAATTACAGTTAAATAAAGTTGATAAACAAAATGTTGTATTAGCAGAACCCTTAGGGAAAAATACAGCACCTGCTATTGCTTGTTCTCTTGAATATTTTAAACAAAAAAATATTCAAGATGATATTGTTATTATTTTACCTTCTGATCATCTTATCAAGGATTATATTGCTTTTGATAAAACTGTCAGAATGGCTATGCCTTTAGCTGATATGGGATATATTGTTACATTCGGCATAAAACCAACCTATCCTGAAACAGGGTATGGTTATATTAAAACATTGAAACCATTACAAGATGGATTTATTGTTGATAGATTCGTTGAAAAACCTGATATTGATACTGCAAAAAAATATTTGGAATCTGGTGAATATTATTGGAATGGTGGTATTTTTATGGGGAAAATATCAACTTTTCTTAATGAATTTCAAAAATTTACTCCTGAAATATCTAATCAACTTGAAAAACTCGACTTTATAACAAATTCTCAAATAGATTATTCTATTTATGAAAACATGCCATCAATTTCTATTGATTATGCGATTATGGAAAAATCTGATAAAGTTGCTCTTGTAGAACTTCAATCTGATTGGAATGATTTAGGCTCATGGCAATCTATTTATAACATAAAAGAAAAAGATGAAGACGGGAATGTAATAACAGGAAAAGTAGTTACTGATAATGTTAAAAATTCTTTTATCTATTCTCAAAAAGAGCTTGTTGCAGTTTCGGGATTAGAAAATGTTATCTTAGTAGAAACTGAAGATGCAATTATGGCTTGTAAACTTGATGAATCTCAAAATGTAAAAAACTTATATGAAAAACTTAAACAAAAACAAAGTGATACAATCAAATTGCATAAAACTGTTTTCCGCCCTTGGGGATATTATACTTGTATGAGTAGTGGAGAAGGTTATCTTACAAAAACTATTTGTGTACTACCGAATCATAAATTGTCTATTCAATCACATAATCATCGTTCAGAACATTGGGTGGTGCTTGAAGGTAGAGCTTTGGTTATAAAAGATGGTAAAGAATATAATCTTTATCAAGGTGATAGCATAGATATTCCTGTTGGAATGAAACATTCTCTTCAAAATCCTTATGAAGAAGAATTAAAAATTATTGAAATTCAAAAAGGTGATTATATTTCTGAAGATGATATTATAAGATATGAAGATTGTTATGGAAGGGTTTAGATATAATGAAACTTAGTAATACAACAGCGCAGAATTCGTTTAAATACTCGTGGCTATTATCTAGAATTTGGCCATATATTAAACCTTATATGTTTAGAATCTTATGCGGATTTCTCGTTGCAATTCCTTTAGGTCTCCTTGACGGTGTTACTGCTTTTGCGCTCAAACCTTTTATGGATTATGTTGTTGGGAAACAAGATTGGGTATTCCATATTCTTGGACACGAATTTACTCTGACTTGGCAATTATTCGCTTTCATTATTCCTTTTGGTGTCATTGCTTTTGCAGGTTTCCAAGGTGTGCTTAGATATCTTAATGACTATATCTCTGCTTGGACTTCGCAAAGAATTACTAATGATGTTAAGTTCGATTTGTTCCATAAGCTTATTCATATGCATCCTCAATTTTTTGATGAAAACCCTTCTGGTATTATTATTACTAGGTACATGGGCGATCCTCAAACTGCTTCTGCGGGAATTGTAGACCAAATTAAAACTATTACTACAAGTTTGTTTGGGGCTTTAGGACTTATTGCGGTTATGCTATACAGCTCTTGGAGATTAGCATTCATTGGGGTGTTAGTGCTATGTATTGCTTTTGTTCCGGTTGCTCTTATTAGAAAAAGAATTAAAGCTGCTTCTAATAAAAATATGGTTATTGGAGGTAACATCACAACAAATATCAATGAAACATATTCCGGTAACAAAGTTATGGCTGCATATGAGTTACAAGATAGGCAAGAAAAGTATTTCCAAAACCAAATTTGGGATTCATTTAACGTAAATATGTCTTTAACTAAAAGGGCTGCTTGGATGAGCCCATTAATGTATCTTATCGCATCTTGCGGTATAGCAACTGTTCTTGGATATGGTACACATTTGATTACATCCGGAATCATGACTGCCGGTTCATTCGCTTCTTTTGTAACTTCTTTATTACTTCTGTATAAACCCGTTAAAACCCTTGGTGGAACGCTTACTGGTATTCAAAATATTTTTGTTGCTATGGGACGTGTATTTGAATTGTTCGACTTAGAACCCGAAATTAAAGACTGTGCTAACCCTAAAACTCTTTATGGTTTAAATAATAACATTACTTTTGAAAATGTAACTTTTGAATATATCCCTAATAACCCTGTTTTGAATAATCTTAATCTTACTGTTCCTAAAAATGAAACTCTTGCTATTGTTGGAAACTCAGGGGGTGGTAAATCTACTTTAGTTAATCTTATACCTCGTTTCTATGATATCAAATCAGGTTCTATTAAGATTGATGGAGTAGATATTAGAGAATATTCGCTTCAATCTCTTAGAAAAAATATTTCTATGGTATTTCAAGACAATTTCTTATACTCAGGCACTATAAAAGAAAATATTATGATGGGGAATCCTAATGCAACTCCTGAAGAACTTATTGAAGCTATTAAATCGGCTCATTTACAAGATATGATCCAAGATTTGCCTGATGGCATTGATACAATGCTTGGAGAACGTGGATTAACACTATCAGGAGGACAACGTCAACGTGTTGCTATTGCTCGTGCAATGCTTAGAAATGCTCCGATTGTTATCTTAGATGAAGCAACTTCTGCTCTTGATAACGAATCTGAAGCAATCGTTCAAAAAGCTATGGATAATCTAATGAAAAATAAAACTGTATTTATTATTGCTCATAGATTATCTACTATTAAAAATGCTGATAGAATTGCGGTTATTAATGAAGGTCACCTTGTTGAAATTGGAACTCACGATGAATTAATGCAAATCGAAAACGGTCAATACAAAGCATTATACGAAATGCAATTCAAAAATAAGGTCACCGTTAAATAGATTGCTTTGCTCGCAATGACGGAGTAAATAGTCTCTTAGTCGCTTAATCAGCTAGTCACTTTGTCACTTGTTCACTTATTCACTTGGTCACCGTTATTATATTTGCATACTATTGATTTCTGTGTATGCATTGATTAATCTGTTTCTGATTTGTACTGCCATTTGTAAGCTTAAATTAGATTTTTCAGCTGCAATCATTACTTCGTGTGCTGAGATGTCACCGCCTGATGCTAAAATCTCTTCTGCTTCTTCTGCTCTTAATGCATCATTGTTAACAGAATTTATTCCATCAGAAAATGCATTACTTACCTTTGTCATAAAGTGATCCATATCATTTTTTTCAGGTTTTCTTTGGCTCTCTAATATTTCATCAAATGATTTTTCCGGGTCATTATTTATTGTAAATGCTTTCCCTGTCTGTAATGATGTATTAAAATCCCTTATCGGACTGTAATTAAATTCTGATATCCCGCCTATATATTCCATAATACTTACCTTTTTTTATTTACCCCTATTATATATTCATCGCAGATTGAATCATTGTTTTAACGTTCTCTGCTGATGTTTCGTTTGCTTGGTATGCTTTTGATGCTTATTCCATGCCTACCATTTCTTCTACTATATTTACGTTTGGTAAATCTACATATCCATTTTCATCCGCATCAGGATGTGATGGATCATAAACTGTTTTTATTGGGTTTTTGGCTTCATATATTTCTGAAACCTCTACTCCCTTATATTTTCTACCTTCGTTCAAGGCAATACCTGTATTTATTTCTAAATTTCCTGTTTCAGGATTGAATCTTCCTGCTGTACCATTATTACTGAAGTTTGATGGACCTCTTGATAATTGGTCTGCAAGTACTGCTCTAAATGCTACATCTTTCTTGATATATACACCTTTTGAACCATCAGGATTTCTTGTTGTATTTATGTTCGCAATATTACTAGCTATCGTATCCATTTTGATACGTTGTGCTGTCATGCCTGATCCTGCTATGTCAAATGCGCTGAAACTCATTGTTTATACCTCTCTGCCCAAGTTCCTAAAATCTATTGTCCGCCTTTTATTGCTTCTGAGATTTTGGCGTACTCTCTACGTTCTAGGTTTGATAACATTGTGTATTGTGTACCGGTTTTGGATAAATCCATCAATTCTTTTTCTAATTCAACATTGTTGCCGTCTTTGCTTCCACCATTAAATGTGTCTGCTAGTATTTGTGGTTGAAATCCGGAAAAAGAATTTGAATTTAAATATGCTTTTTGTTCTGGTGTTAGGATATTATAACCCTCTTTTGTTAATCGTTGTGGACTTACTTCACTTATTGATTGTGGGTTATATTTTATACTGTTTAAGCCTTTTACATATTCTTTATTCTTTTGATCTTCCATCATTTCGTAAAGCTGACCTTCAAAGCTTACTTCTTGTCTTTGGTAACCTGGGGTCATAACATTCGCTATATTTGATGATACTGCCTGTTGTCTTGCAAGCAAGCCGTCCATTCCTAGCTTTAATGTATGCATTGTGCTTGATGTTATTAAGTCCATACTTACCTCGTTTGTTTTGTTTGCTTTTGCAAACTATCTACAATAATTTTTTATACTTATTTTTAGATGTAATTTTTAATTTGTTGAGTAAATTTTTTTTATTTATTTTCTTTATTTACCCTTTTATTTACCCCTAGCTCCTGTGAAATCAAAGATTTCTACGTCGCTCTCGTCCAGTTTCGCCCTGTACGCCTCCACCTTCGTGTAGCCGTTTCGGGCTCACTTCCGTTTTGTGTCCTTACCATTTATTAAAGACAAAATCTCAGTTCAAATATTGTTGAGTCTTCGTCTGATTTTATTAGATTAAGTTGTCCGCATTGTTCCTCTGTGTTTTGTTTGCATATATACAAACCTAGCCCGCTACCTGTTGATTTTGTTGTCATTCCTTCTTCAAATATTTTTTCAGGCTCTAGAATCGGTTTTGCATTATTGCTTACTTGGATTATTACGTTGTCATTTTCTATTGATGTTGAAATCTTTATCCAATTATCTTTTGATTCAAAATCGTCGAATGCTTCACAAGCATTTTTTACTAAGTTTATAACCGTTGATGTGAATAAAGTTTCATCTACAAAGATTTCTTCTTCTATCTTGTTCTCTAATATTAGTTCTATATTTCTGTTTTCAAGATAGGCTTTTGATAATTCTGCTGATGTTTCGATTAATTTGTTTGTTTTATATAATTTTAATTCTTTACTGTTTAATGATTTCAATTGTGTAAGTGTGTTGCCTGAGATTTTGATTGATTTAGAAATACAATCTAGGGCGTTATTTATTGTTGAATCATTGATTTCATTATTTGAACAGTAGCGTTTGATTATTCCTGAATATAAATCACAGATTGATAATTGATTTTTTACTTCGTGTGAAATATATCTTGATTTTTTTGTTAAATAATTAATCTTGTTCGATAAATCTTCATTATCTATTACATCATTATTTATTGGTGATGTATTACTTAGCATTGAGCCTAGTTTATTGATACAAATACTTACTAAATTATCTTTTAAATTATCTGTATTATATTTAGTTTTTAAATAAGAGATGTCATAATCAGAATTCTCATTAAGTAAATCTATGATTTTACTTATTTCCGGACTATTTGTATAATTACAGTATTTTAGTCCTTCCTCTGTTAGTTTCCATGATAAAAATGATATAAAATCGGACGTCATTACTAATAGAAAATCAGTCTCTTCTAATTGTTCTCTCCCTTTTAAATCATCCCCATAATCAACATAATTAATATCAGAAAATTCTAATCTTGTTAACAAACCAGTAAACATATCCCGATTAGTTACTTTTAGAATGACATCCGATTCTACTCCATCTGTGCTTATTTCTAAAACAGGTTCTAGTAATCCACGGAATAGGTTGCTGAGTCCTTCTTCTGTAGTTAATGTTGAGATTGACTGTTTTAGTAAATATTCATCTAATGAATTAGTTTGTTTAATCATTTTTACCTTATAGTTATTAGCCTCTTACAGCAATTTTTGATTTTCTTTTGTTCAAGAAACCGTTATTGATTGCATATAATACAGCTTGTGTTCTATCATTTACTTGAAGTTTTTGGAAAATATTATTTACGTGTGTTTTTACTGTTGTTTCTGAAATGAATAATTTGCTAGAAACTCCTTTGTATGTAATACCTTTTGTTAATAAGTCTAAAACTTCTTCTTCTCTTTGTGTTAAGTATGATAATAAGTTCTCTTCATTATTTTCTGTTGAATTTTCTTCCTTAACTGATTTTTGGAAGTATTCGAAGAATCTTAATGATAATGCTGATGGTAAATAAATCTTACCTGCGATTACTTCTTCGATTGCATAAATTAGTTGAGCTGATGCCATAGTTTTTAGAACATAACCTCTTGCTCCTAATTTCATTGCTCGGAAAATTAAATCTGCATCATCATATGCACTTAGTGCTATTATTTTTACAGGAATATCTAATGCCTTGATTTCTTGAATAGCTTGTAAGCCATCTTTTTCTGGCATGTTCATATCCATTAATACTACATCAGGTTGATATTTTTTTACCATATTAATTCCGACTGATGCACTTGTTGATGCGTTTACTACATCGAAACTACCTTCTAAGCTTAATAACTCCCTTACTCCTACAAGGTGTTCGTAATTGTCGTCAATTAATAATATTCTTGACTTCTTCTTAAATTCTCTACGCATATTTAATATCTCTCCCCCAGATTCTATTTTCCTCTCTCCACCATATATACTACAACCTTTTAGAGGATAGATTCATCGGCAAAAAGGTCTATCTTTAATACTTTTTGTGGGTATCAATGGATATAGATAACATGGTCTATATGTCTTCTCAAACATAAGCCAATATTGAGTTTTACCTAATCGTTTTCTTTTGAACTCTTTTAACCCTATACTACAAATAATTTACTCCAATTAATCCAGTAAATAATACAAATTTATTATTTTTATTCAAATTTGTAGTATACTTGTAGTTGTTATTGTAGAGCTGATTGATGAACAGAGCCGTCTATTTGATAACTTAATAATAATTATGCGCTCGTAGCTCAGTAGGATAGAGCGACAGTTTCCTAAACTGGTGGTCATGAGTTCGACTCTCATCGGGCGCATTTTCTAAAATTCTTAGTGGATGATTTTTTATTTATTATCAGTATAATTTATTATATGAAGAAGTTGGTTGGTTTTTTTATTCTTTTTATATTCTTAGTTTTGCCTGTTCAGGCTAAAACTATGGATAATACTGTTGATTCTATGAATATCCAATCACAAAAAGGTTACATTGGAACGTTGCCTGATGTCACGGCTAAATTTAAACCATCAACTCCAACTGAAGCTACACCTGTGTTTGAAGCGCAACAAGGGTTTGATGACCCGGATATGTTAAAACCTGTACCTAAAGATAATCCTGCTTTTATCAATATTATGTTTAAGCAAGAAAAAAATAATCAGTATTTAAAAGATATTGCGAGAATTATTCCTATTGTCGAACAATTACTTGATGGGATTGAAAATGAGATTTCTTCGCAAATTTTTGTAGCAAAAGCTGATTTACTTTATTTGAATATTGATGCATTAAGAAGAAAATATGAAGGCAAACCTGAAAGTTATTATTTATCTTTCACTAAACTTATGCCATTAGGTACTCATGCCAAATCTATTGCTACTCTTCGTTCTGAGGCGGAAAGATATAAAAAATATCTTGCGTATCAATCTTCTGGTGCGATTTATGCGCCTGATAATGTTAATCAACAATTAGATTATCTAAGGCAAGAACTTGAAGATGTTCTTGTTATTTTGAAACAAGTAAACTAAAATAAAAGCGTAGCTTATTTTGTAAAAAGGGTTTCGTATGGAAGAGTTATTATCACAAAAAGGGCATAGAATTGTTATCAAATGGTTTCAACCATATATGATTCTACAAGCGGCTAAAAAATATTTTGATATTCACGATTATACTTTTAACGGTATGACTAAATTTGAATTGATGGATGAGTTTTTAGATGAAATTAATTCTGCTCAAAAAATTACGATTGGATTGTATATGAAAAATGTTAACAAGTTTTATGTACTTGTGTTAAAAGATGAAATTAATCAAGAAAATGATATTTCTGCTTTATATAATCTTCTTTTAAATAATCAATTTGATTCTGATGAGCATTATGATAACGATGATTGGTGTCAAGTTATACAAGATACGGATAAAGCATTTAATATGATTGATCTTGGAAAAGCTGAAGCTTCATTTATTATGAAATTAGGGTAAATTATGTCTATTTCTGAAATTAAAACTGTTATAAATGATATTATTGATGATTACAATTTAGATATTATTTCTTTGGTTGCAATCATTCTTTTGGGTATTTATATTTTCTTTATTGTTCCTATTATGTATGTTAAATCTACTGATGCTGTTTTGGATGGAAAATTAATTAATGTTACATCTCGCGCTAGTGGTCAAATTTCTCAAGTGTATATTATGAAGGATCAAGAGGTTAAAAAGGGTGATCTTATTATGGAAATTGATCCTAAGGATTACGAACAGGAGCTTATTAAACTTGAAACGGATTTAGAAATTAATAAAGAAAAACTGCGAATGTTAACTCATGCACCTTTACCTGAAGATTTTGGAGCAGAGGGAAGCGAAGGGGATAATGAGGGGGGAAATGTAGAAAAAAATTCTAACCTTCAGAATAGCCAAGTTAATGAAAATATTAAAAAAGATAATAATGTAGGGAAACCTCCTGAATACGCAAAAAATGAAACAAATTATACTAATTATTCTAGAACTTATATTCCTGAAGATTTAGCTAAAAAAAATCAGGAACGGAAAAAAATTGTTTTGGGTGATACTTTGCAGAATATGTCAGATATCAATGCATCTGAACAAAAGCCTATTGAAATTAATATTCCAAAACCTCAGATTGATAAAACGAAGATAGATATTTCTAAGGATACTGTTGAATCTGTACAAAAGGAAATTAAAAATATTGAATCAATGGAAGAAGAGGTTAAATTAAGATTATCTTGTACAAAAGTTTTTGCGCCTCAAGATGGAATTGTTTCAAGCGTTTCTGTCAATGTTGGAGATGTTGCAAATCCTTATGATGTTTTGTGTTCAATTATTCCTAAACATGTTTGGGTTATTGCAAGAGTCAATCCTGTGGATTTAGAAAAAGTTAAGATTGGACAGTATGTTCAAGTTGAGGTTCCTAATTATAAACATAGAGTTTTTAAAGGTACTGTTGTTTCTGTTGATAAAACAAATAAAGTTTACAAAGTTGATGCAGCTGATCAGATTACTACTATTGATGCTTCCGGACAAGTTATTAAAGATTATCAGCCTGCTTATCAAATTAAGATTAATTTTATAGAGGATTATACAGATTTTAATCTTCCTCCTGATACAAAAGTAACTGCAAAAATTAAAGTAAAAACATTTATTAATCAAGGGTTTTAAATGTCTGAAATAATTAATAATCTTTTTGATTTTATATCATCAAAATCTTTAGAGAAAGAAAGAGGTAAAAATGTAGGGTTTACCAACAAAAAGTATGTTGATTTATCCCCTAAAAGCCGTGAAATTGATAAGGTTCCACCAAGTGAATTGTTTATTGATGTTATGAATTTTTCAGGACAATTTTTGCATGAAAAAATGAGTTTGGTTGAAAATTGTAGTTGGTTGAAATCTGAATTGACAAGACCATCTTTTGATCATTTTTCTATTGCTTATAAAAATCAGGTTTTTTCTATTTTAATTGATATCAGAAATGAAGATGGGGAGTCATTTTTGCCTCCGGAATTTCTTAAAAGGCAATTAGGTGAGGCTAAGAAGAATAATTTGATTCCTTGTTTATTCCCTGTGGTTATTGAAAATATGGATTCTTCAACTGTTCGTGTGATTGATAATAATAATTGGAATTTATTTGATTCTATTTCGGGTGATTTAATTCTTCCTGATAATTTGGTATCGGATAAAAAAATTGAAATGTCTTCTTGGGAATTACATAATTTTGCTATTATGCAAACGCGATTTATGTTAAAACAGCAAGATTTTAAAGTGGTTTCTTTTCAAAATGTTATTGGGGTTGATCCTCAGCTTTGGTTTTTGGATGAAGATGGTAATAATTCTTGGGTAGTTATCAGATATGATGATGTTAATGTTGATGACTTAACTGAAATTACCAGAAGATGTTTTAAATTTAATGGATATTTAGCTAAATTTCAATTTATTTCTAATAATCCTGATAAAAAAATTTATAGGGGTGACTCTATTGGAGTTAAATTTATGGGGTTTGAAAAAATTCATACTTTTGTTTAAAATTTATGTGTGAAATTAGAGTTTATTAATAATAAATCAGATAAATTAATTATTTTTTTAGCAGGTTGGGGCTGTGATTTTAGGCAGTTTGAACTTTTGAAATCTTATGATTTTGATATTTTAATTGGGTATGATTACTCTGATTTGGATTTTAATTTTGATTTTTCTAAGTATCAAGAAATTAATCTTATTACTTTTTCTGCAGGGGTGTACGTTGCAGGACTCATTCAAGATAAACTTCCTAATTTGAAAAGGAAAGTTGCAATTAATGGAAACCCATATGCTCAAGATGGTTATTACGGACTCTCTGATGAGATAAAAAAACAGTTTGTTTCTATTTCTAAGGATAATATTTTTGAATTTAGAAGAAAATATTTAGTGTTTACAGATGAAGAATTGGAACTTTTGAATAAATATCAGCCACATAGGTCTTTGGAAAGTTGTATGGAAGAGTTGGTAGCTTTAAATAGTTATTATAATAAAGAATATATTCCATTAAAATTTGATTTGGCGGTATTATCTGTTCAAGATATGATTTTTAATATAAACAGACAAATTGAGTATTATGAGAAAAATAATACTCCTATTAAAAAAATAGAAAATGCAGGACATTTTCTATTTTTCCAATATAAGTCTTTTGATGAGTTACTTTTTGAGTAATTTTTTTACCCCCCAAGCAAGTGCCGTTAAAAGAGACACACCTCCTAAAATTTTTATTCCAAGAGGGGTTTTATGTTTACTTTTTTTAGCAAACTTTTTATTTTCTATTGTGATTTCGTCTTGGGCTTGTCTTCGAGTTGCAACTAACCTATCATAATTTTGGGTTGGGCTGCCTTCGACTTCAAGTGCTCCCGGTAAACTTACTCCCGTTACACTTGGTGGGGGAAGTTTCATATTTATTCCTGTCATTTGTTATCCTTTACAATAGCATTCTGTACATTAATAATTTTTGGATATTTTCTTTTGGTAAATACATTAAGCCTGTTATTTGCGGAGATAATATATTTTTTTCATCAGTTAACCAATTTTTCATTATGTTATTTTTTGATTTATCTATGAATCTAAATCCAAGTTTATAGAAAAATCCTGCTGATGAGGTTTCATTGTCTGTTATTTTGACATTTACTATCAACCTTCCTTCGGTATCTTTGTCGGTCATTGATTTTTCTAACAAACTTTTTACGGCTTTTGTTCCTTCCCCTTTGTACCTAATAGGTGAAGAGATATAATCTATTTGGTAACAGCTTCTTACATAATAATCGTGGCTTTCATCCGGAATTTTAAATGTTACCAATTTATATTTAGATGTCAGTTGCATCAATTTGTCTACATCTGTTTTAGGGACTTTTATATCTGATATATAGTCTTGAGGGATTTCACCTTTTACTCTATATTTTTCATGTTTCCTTATTTTATGATATTTTATTGTGCTTTTAGGAATTTCAATGGTTTTTTCGTCATTCTGTTTTTTGTTTGAATAACGAACCGGAGATGTTATCCCAACTTGAGATTGTACTCCTGAACCTATTGTTAAAATTTCTCCGGATGAAAGTACCATTTCAACCTCGATTTTTCCCAGTAACTTATATATATAAAGTTTTTTTTGTAAACTTTTTTGATATAATGTAAACTTTTGTAACTTTTGCGAATATGTTTTTGTTACAATGCTAGTAAGAGGTATTTGCTTATGAAAGATATGTTAGATAAAATTCTACAAATTGAAAAAAATTATATTGAATTAGGTGAAAAATTATCTGATCCTGCTATTATTCAGGATTATAATAAATTCCGAGATCTCTCAAAACAAAGAAAATCTATGGAAGAAACAGTAAATCTTTATTATAAATGGAAAGAAGCAACTGATGCTATTGCTGATGCTAAGGATATGATTCATTCTGAGTCTGACCCTGAAATGAAGGAATTTCTAAAAGCTGAAATGGAAGAAAATCAACAAAAAATCCTAAAGTATGAAGAAGATATGAAAATTCTTCTTCTTCCTCGAGATCCTATGGATGATAAAGATATTATGTTAGAAATTCGCGGTGGTGCCGGTGGTGACGAAGCAAATATCTTTGCCGGTGATTTAATGAGAATGTATATTAGATATGCTGATAAGCAAGGCTGGCAAACTCAAATTCTTTCTAAGACTGATTGCGAAGCTGGTGGAGTTTCTGAAGTTATTATTTCTATGAAAGGTGATAGCATTTATTCTCGTCTTAAATATGAATCAGGTGTTCACCGTGTACAAAGAGTTCCTCAAACTGAATCTCAAGGACGTGTACATACTTCTACTGCGACAGTTGCTGTTATGCCACAAATTGAAGGTGTTGAAGTTGAACTTAATATGAATGATGTTGAAATTACAACTGCTCGTTCAGGTGGCGCAGGCGGACAAAATGTTAACAAAGTTGAAACTGCGGCTCGTGTATTCCACAAACCAACAGGTATAATGATTTTCTGTACTGAAGAACGTTCTCAATTACAAAATAAAGAACGTGCGTTGGAAATCTTGAAAGCTAAATTATATGATATGGAGCTTCAAAAACAAAATAAAGAAATTACCGACTTAAGACGTTCTCAAGTTGGTACTGGTGATAGAAGTGAACGTATCAGAACATATAATTTCCCTCAAGGACGTTTAACTGACCATAGAATTAATCATAACTTAAATGTATGGACTGTTATTGATGGGGAATTAGACGAACTTATTAATTTATTAGTTGAATATGACCAAAAGCTTAAATTAGAAAAATTAGCAGAATCTGCTCAATAAATTAATGAGGTACCTATGAAATATAGAAAATGCGTAGGTTGTGGCGAAATTAAAAATGCTGATAACATGATGAAGATAACCAAAAATCATGTAAATGGAGAGGTTATTATTAACCCAAATTCAAAAATATTTGGTAGATCAGCATATCTTTGTTATAATAATCAATGTATAGAAAATGCTTTGAAAAAAAATAAATTAAATAAGGCCTTAAAGACCGCTGTAAATCTGAAAGGAATTTTAAATGGACAATATTAGAGTTAGTGAACTTGCCAAAGAATTAGGCTTAACAAGTAAAGAGGTAATTGAAAAATTCGCTCAAATATCTATTAATGTTAAGTCGCACTCTAATACTGTTACTCCTTTACAAGTTTCTAAATTAAAAGATTTTATTGCTGATGGTTCTAAGTTGCCTAGTAAAAAACCTAAAGCTTTTGTTGTAAAAAAGGCTAAGGTTAAAGCAGAAGATGCAGAAACTGAAAAACAAGATGATGCTAAGTCTGAGGTTAAAGATGAACCAAAGAAACCGGAAAAATCTAATAATACTAAATCCGGTATTGAAGTTGTAAGGCCTGCTGCTCCTAAAAATAGGTTAGAAATTGTTAAAAAAGCACCGATTAAAAGAGTTGAAATAGAAAAAGTTAAAAGACCTCAGCAAAATAATGTTGACAAAAAACCTGAAAATGCTGAAAAGAAACCTTTTAACAAAGATAAAGGTGATAAAGTTAAAAAACCTATTGAAAGACATATTATTCCGCAAGATATATATGAAAATAAAGGGTTTAGCAAGAAAAAAGGCGATAATAAAAAGAAAACTAAAGATTTTAATTCTAAAAAAGAAGAACAAGAAAGAATCTCTCTAGAAAAGGCTGCGGCTCAACATCATAAGAAAAAAGTTCAAAAAGAAGAAGAAGTTGAAAAAGTAACTTCTATTGTTGTTAACAAAGCTATGACTATTAGTGAATTGGCTGATAAAATTAAGAAAACTCCGGCTGAAATTGTTAAATTCCTTATGTTCCAAGGTGTTATGGCGACAGTTAACCAATTAATTGATGTTGATGTTATTAAAAAAGTTTGTGCTGAATATGAACTTGAAGTTCTTGATGAGGATTTAGATGCTTATATTGAAGAAGAACTTCAAAAAGAAGAGCAAAAGAAAGTTCTAACTGAAGTTGATAAAAAACTTCTTAAACGTAGAGCTCCTGTTGTTAGTATTATGGGCCACGTTGACCACGGTAAAACAACTTTATTAGATAGCATTCGAGCTTCTAAACATAAAATTGTTGCAA
>CALVEW010000003.1 GCA_944326645.1 Candidatus Gastranaerophilales bacterium | reverse complement strand
GTGTTGGAATTTTCATAATACACCCCCAGATGAAATATTGAATTTATCCTTAAATTTATTCTCAAGATTTGTTATTGTTGAATATGATGGATTATTATACGTTTTACGCTCTAATTCTGCAGCTTTCTTTTTCGCATCTTTTTTATTTAAATAATTTGAAATTTTATTTGTAAAAGGAACATCAAACAATATATTCGTACCAATCATTACAAGCATTGCAATAACAGTAGAAACTGCTGTTCTATAATTTCTTAACATATTTTTTTGTAAATGAGGAGAAACTTTTGAAGAACCTCTTGGAGTTAAAAAATTATCCCATCTGTCAATAGAAATATCTTCAGCTGTAGTTTTTTGAATTAATTTATAGATAGAACTTCTTACAATACAACCAACTGTTGTTCCTGCAATAATTTTACCGATAGTCCTATTTCTGGAAGTTCTTGCAGTTCCTTTATCAACTCTTTTATTATGTTCATCAATAAATGGCTGTGTAGCAATTGCAGTAGCACCCATTATCAATCTATTTTCAAAAGGGCGCCCCATATAATCTCCTATTTTATTCAACACCTTTAGTCTGGCTTTATTATTGACAGACAAGTTTGGTATCATTTCAAATAATCTTTGAGAGATTTTCATTATCTACACACTTTTACGTAAAAATACACACAAATATACTATAGTAATTATACAAACGTTTTTTAAGATTAGAATTTGCATAACAATATAAAAATTTTTACATTTATTAATAAATTAATGCCTCTTTACCAAGATATTTGTTTAATATAAAATTAAATAGCTGAGAGTACTTAATAAGAAGGAGATTTATAATGGGTAACAGAATTGGTATTGATGTAGGTGGAACTAATGTTAAAATCGCATTAGTTAATGACAAAGGGAATATAATTTATTCTAATTCAATTCCAACAAGAGCTGAAATGGGCTATGAATATACAATTAATAATATGAAAGAAGCAATTGCAGAACTAATAAAAGAAACAAAATCTGATGCAAAGTCAATTGAAGGTATTGGATTTGGTTTCCCAGGGCAAATTGACTACCAAAAGGGAATTGTAAGACTTGCTCCTAATATCCCTGGATGGGTAGAAGTTCCGATTGCTGAAATCATAGAAAAGGAATTTGGTATCCCAACAAGAGTTGATAATGATGTTAGATGTGCTGCATTAGGTGAGCTTAATTATGGTGCAGGTATCGGCTGTGAAAACCTTATTTGCATAACAGTTGGAACAGGTATTGGCTCAGGATTAATAATCAACGGGAAATTAGTTAGAGGCGCAAGCAATGCAGCAGGAGAAATTGGTCATATTAAACTTGATATGAATGGTGGACCTCTATGTGGTTGCGGTGACAGAGGCTGCTTAGAAGCATTCGCTTCAGGACCTAGCATTGTTGCTATGGCTGAAGAATATATTAAAGGTGGAAAATCTACTAAATACAGAGAACTAGCTAATCCTGATATTACTCCATATATTGTTTCAGAAGCAGCTAAACAAGGTGATCCTGTTGCAAAACGTATATTTACTATAATGGGAGAATATATTGGTATAGGACTCGCAAGCGTAGTTAATTTACTTAACCCTGAAAAAATTATTATTGGTGGTGGAGTTGCTGCAGCTGGAGATTTATTATTAAATCCAATAAAAGAAAACCTTATAAAAAGAGCAATGCCTATTGCCGGAGCTGCAGTTGAAATTGTTCCTGCTCAATTAGGTAATTCTGCAGGAGTTATTGGCGCAAGCTTACTAATAAAATCATAATTTTATATAACTTATTTATTAAAAACGCGGATTAGATAATCTAATCTGCGTTTTTACATGGTAAAATAAAAATATGAGATTAGATAAATTTTTAAAAGTTTCAAGATTAATTAAAAGAAGAACCGTTGCTAACTCTGTTTCAGAAATGGGGAAAGTTTATGTTAATGGCAATATTGCCAAGCCAGCTAAGCAACTTAAAGTTGGGGATATTATAAAAATTGAATACACAAATAAAACTATATGTGTAAAAGTTTTAGTAATTCCTAGTGGAAATGTTAGTATTCAAGAATCGTCCACTTTATATGAAGAATTATCTGCTAACATTTGAATCAATTATATTTGATATCCAAGGGACGTAGCTATATTTACCTTGCAAAGATGTGAACACTAAATAAACCATTAATGCGAGTATAAAAAGACTTGATATAGATAACCCAGCAACAATTGGTGCGGTAAAGAAAAATAGTATCTTATAAACCAACATATTAATAAATGGTATAACACCTAAAATACTAACAATAAAACTAACAAATATATTGAACAAAAATAATGCCATAATTAAAAAGAAAGATTGAAATATATGATATTTTAAAAATGATCTTAGATTATTTTTGGTAATTGCACAGAAAATAATCCAAACAAAACCAACCATTCCCATACTTAAATATGTTGCAGCTGCAATAAGTCTTTCAATAATATATGGTGTATTAGAATTCCTCAATTATTTCATCCTTTCTCAAATCATTAATATAATCTTCAAGAACTTGAATATAGACTAACTTAAACTCATCATTCTCAGGGCGTAAACCAATTGCTGCCTTATATGAATAAATAGAACGTTCAATTTCATTATTCATATAATATGTATTCGCAATTAATATATATAAATCAGGGTCTAGTTTTGAAATTCTTAGTGCAGCCTTATATTGTTTTTCTGCTTCTTCAAAATTTCTAAGATTTGAATACATATTACCTAATAAAATATAAGCTTTTGAATCTTCAGGATTCAATTCAATTGCTTTTTTATATAACTCAATTGCTTCATCATAATGTTTAAAATCAGATTTAGATATTGCATAACAAATAATTGCACGATAATGGCTATCTCCATCTAAAGTTAAAGCCAATTCAAAATACTTATTAGCTAAATCTTCATTTTTTTGTAAAGATAAAGTATTTGCTAAACATAAAGCAACAGTTTGATTAGTAGGTTCTATCTCAAAAACTTTATGATAATACTCATAAGCACCTTCATAATCATATAATTTAAAACATACATTTCCTAAATCAACCAAAGCTGTTAAATTTTGTGGATCTAAAGATAATGCCTTTTCATAATAAGCTTTTGCTTCAACAAAATCATCAAAATCATGATATAAAAGTGCTATTGAATTATAAATTTCCGGATCAGTTGACACAAAATCTAATGTTCTGTTATACCAACGTAAAGCCTTCGCAAAATTTTTCATTTCTGCATATGTATTAGCAAGATTATAATAAACTAAAGGATTACTTGGATTAACTGACATAGCCCTTTCAAAACATTTTAATGCTTTTCTGTATTCGGTTTGATGGAACCAAATACTTCCCATGTTCAATAATGCATCCATATCATTTGGAGCAAATGCAAGTAAACTTTCATAAATTGATATAACTTTATCATATTCTTCTTGCATTACATAATACTTAGCTAATTCATGATAATTATCCACATTTTTAGGATCTTTAGCTAATGCTATAACTGTTTTTTGTATTGCTTGTTTAATTTCTTTTTCATTCATAGTTAAATTCTACCGTATTATCCTTATTTCGTAAAGTTTTTTATTTTATTGATTATTATTTTTATCTTCATATTCAGAATATTCTTCTGATTCTTTCATCCATTGTTCATCGGTTACACTATAAGCATGATTCCAAAATTTTTCAATGGCATAAGTTTCTCTCTCATCTTTTTGTAAAATGTGGACAACAACAGAACCGTAATCAATAAGATTCCATCTATTTCTGTTATCTTGTTCAATTCGCAAAGGTAATAGAGAAAAATAATCCTTAATTTTAAGTTTAACATATTCAGTTAATGCCTTCACTTGAGAACTAACATCTCCGGAACAGATAACAAAATAGTCTGCAAAAGATGATACATGACTAATATTTAGAATAGAAATATCTTTACCTAGTTTTTCATCAAGTATTCTTGCAACTACACATGCCAACTTTAAAGACGAAATATTTTCCATTAACTTTATCCCTTAACCTCATCTAACTCATTAATCATATCAACTCTTCGTTTATGTCTTCCACCTTCAAATGTTGCATTTAACCATTCATCAACTATATCAAGCGCAAGCCCAAAACCGGTAATTCTTTCACCTAAACAAAGTACATTAGAATCATTATGTTGACGTGATAATCTCGCAGAAAAAGTATCTGTACAATGAGCTGCACGTATACCTTTAACTTTATTAGCATAAATAGACATTCCGATTCCTGTGCCACAAACAAGAATACCCAAACAAGAAGAGTCAAGAACCTTAGTTGTTAATTCTTTAGCTATAACAGGATAATCACATGACATTGCAGAATAAGTACCAACATCATCAACATCATATCCTTTATCTTTTAAGTGTTGAAAGATTTTATCCTTCAATAGTAAACCACCGTGATCAGAACCAATTATTATTTTCATTATCATTTTATCCTTATCTTACATTCTATTGTAACAAAAATTTAACATTTTACAAGATGTATTAAAGTTTTAGAAAAAAATGTCGATATTAAATTTGTCGTTAGGAGTTGGTTAGAGGATAAAAACTATGGATAAGTATTTTGATGTTGATGAAATGATGATTGAATATTCAGAAATGACCGGATTTGATTTCAACTCATCATCATTTAAAGAAATTAAAACAGAAGTTAGCAAGTATGCAAAACAAGGTTACACATTTAAATATGGTAATTATGACAGTTTAGACTTAGTGCACGGATTAATCGAAGGAGTTTAATAAATGAATAAAAATAAAAAAGATTTTTTTAACGGATGTTTCCCAGGTAATTGGGTCGAAGTTGAAGTAAAAGAAGAAGCAAAAGAACAACAAAGAAAGGATGTTGCAACTTTATTAGCAGAGTTGGAAGAAATTAAAAACGGATTTGAAAAACTACAAGAAAAACAAATAAGACTACAAAATCTTATGAATTTTTATAGAGGAGAATTGGCAACCGAATAATGTCCGCCTATAATACAGACCAACTATCATAAGAAAAGTCCAACTATCACGCTTTAATGAATTCCCTTAGAATTCAGAAAGTCTTTGTATTCTGTATCTACAGCCATAATATGATTTGTAATCCAATTTTTAAGAAAAACAGCAATTTCAAAATGTAGAGAAAATTTATCTGATTTAAAATCTTTACAAAATTGAGTTAATTTATTAATAAAATTTTCATGTAATTTTTTATGATTTATAAAATCAGGATATTTATTAGCTTTCAGACAAGCTTCTTCTTCCGTAAGATGCTCTTTTGCATATTTTAATAAATCATTTAATATTTGAGCAATTGCATACTTATCTTGTTTATCATTCATTGCAATATAAACATCATTTAGAATTTTAAGTAGTTGCATATGCTGTTCATTAAAACGTCTAACCCCTACGTCATATTTATCGTCCCAATCAAAAGATTTCATCATATGCTCCTATCAAAATTACAGTTATATTATATCATCAAAAAGAAAAGATTTACAAATAAAAATAATTTTGTATAATCAAAGTATGGAGAGGTGTCCGAGTGGTTTAAGGTGCAAACCTGGAACGTTTGTGTGAGGGAAACTTCACCGCGGGTTCGAATCCCGCCTTCTCCGTATTTATTTAATAAGTACAATGATGAAGTATAGGGATTAGAACCACAAAGCGTTAGCTTTGTCTAGGTTCGAGCGGATTTTGGCAAGTGCGACGGTTGCGAAGCAACCTAGACACGTCCCTGTGAACAAGTTTATGGAATGAAGTTTTTGGAAACAAAAACGTAATGGAATGTTAACTTGTGAACCGCCAATAATCCAAGACTTATAGATTTAAGTATTAGCAAGACAATCCCGCCTTCTCCGTATTTATTTAATAAGTACTATGATAAAGTATAGGTATGAGCAATATATAACTAGTGCTTTTAATAAGATTGAGTATGAGTGAGCTAAGGACAAAGAATTAAAATGTTTGAACAAGATTATTATGAAAAAATTGGATATGAAATATTCAAAAAATTTTCTAACTATACTGACAAATATCAATCTTATATCACAAAATCACAAATATCACTTTTAATCGGTTTAATAACGGAATATAAATTTTCAAATAATTTAAACATAACTAATGTCTTAGAAATTGGAACATATACAGGGGTAACATCCTTATATATGTTAAAAGCGGGATATAATAAATCTAAAAATTATAAACAATATGGTATAGATATAAGAAATGATACAAAAACCTATGGAATTGCTGTAAAAAATGAAGCAACAAATAAAGAAAAAGAGCATTTCAAATTAGAACTAAATAAAACAAGTTTAGATATTGAAACAATAATTGATACAAACACAAAGCTTGATTTAGTATTTATTGATGGAGCACATGCTCATCCTTTCCCTCTAATAGATTTATTAATGGTAATACCATATTTACATAATGAGTCTTTAATTTGTTTACATGACGTTATTGAATATATGCGCCCTCATGCTTGGGGAGAAAGTTTTATATACGAAATTTGGGATGATGACAAAAAATACAGAAATTCAAATATATTCGCGATTAACAATCCTGAAATCAAACATAAATATGAATCTTTAGGAATAATAAAATTACCTTCAAATCAAAAAGAATTAAATAACAAATTAATTCAAATATCCCAAATACCTTTTAGAGCTACACCTTGGGAATTTGAATCTAATTACTGTGCAATTAATGATTTACAAATAATCAAATTAGAAGAATTTATGAATAAGCATTATGAAAAAACGTTTACAAATACAATAATTAACAACTTAACAAAATCACTTAATACTTATAAAAATGAATGGATTCTTAGAACACATGAAACAAGATTTTATAATTACTTATTTAACCATATTACAGACCTAAATAAACAGATAAAATTACTAAATGACAAATACAATAAATTAGAAAAATTATATCAACAAGAATGCAATAATAAACAGAACAAAAGAATGTAAAATTATATTCATATAAAGATTTTATTAAATATTTATTTAATTTATTGAAATTCATTTTCTATCGTTGTATAAAAAAAAAGAAATATTTTGGAAGGGAAATGGATTATGAATAAGTACTTAGAAAGAGTTTTAGTTGATACAGAAAAGAAAAACCCACAAGAAGCTGAATACTTACAAGCTGTAAAAGAAGTTCTTGAGTCATTAGAACCTGTAATTGATGCACATGATGATTATGAAAAAAATGCATTTTTAGAAAGAATGGTTGAACCTGAAAGAATTATAACTTTTAGAGTTCCTTGGATGGATGATAATGGACAAGTACATGTCAACAGAGGGTATAGAGTACAATTCAGTTCATTACTTGGACCATATAAAGGCGGATTAAGATTTCACCCAAGTGTAAACCAAAGTATTATGAAGTTTCTAGGATTTGAGCAAATATTTAAAAATGCCTTAACCGGACTTCCTATTGGAGGTGGTAAAGGTGGTAGTGATTTCAACCCTAAAGGTAAATCAGACAACGAAATCATGAGATTTTGTCAAAGCTTTATGACTGAATTATATAGACACATCGGTCAAGACGTAGATGTTCCTGCTGGAGATATTGGAGTAGGAGCAAGAGAAATCGGCTATTTATTCGGACAATACAAAAGAATAAGAGATGCTTTTGAAGGTGGAGTTTTAACAGGTAAAGAAATAGTTTATGGAGGTTCACTAGCAAGAAAAGAAGCAACAGGATATGGATTAATATTCTTTATGAGAGAAATGTTAAAAGCTCACCAAAATTCATTACAAGGTAAAACTGTTATTATTTCCGGATCAGGTAATGTTGCAATTTATGCTTGTGAAAAAGCTATGGAATACGGTGCAAAAGTTGTTGCAATGAGTGATTCAAATGGTTGTATCTATGATAAAAATGGAATTGATTTAGACCTCATCAAGCAAATCAAAGAAGTTGAAAGAGGCAGAATCAAAGAATACTTAAGAGAACACAAAGATGCTCAATACATAGAAACTACTAACGAAGATTTCCCTGTATGGACAATAAAAGCAGATATTGCTTTACCTTGTGCAACACAAAATGAAGTTACTTTAAACTCCGCTAAAAAACTTATAGAAAATGGAGTAATTGCTATTGGAGAAGGTGCAAATATGCCTTGTACAGCAGAAGCGACTGAATATTTCTTAAAACATAATGTATTAGTTGCACCTGCTAAAGCAGCAAATGCTGGAGGAGTTGCAACATCTGCTATAGAAATGTCTCAAAATAGTATGAGATTTTCATATACATTCGAAGAAGTTGAATCAAAACTTAATCAAATAATGATAAACATATTTGAATCGTGCAAAAATGCATCAGACAAATACGGATGTAGTGGAAATTATGTTGCAGGTGCAAATATTGCAGCATTCCAAAAACTTGCTAAAGCTATGAGAGCACAAGGAATAGTATAATATGTTAAAAGATTTATTAGAACAACGTCAATGCTTCAAACTTGTTTGTGGAGCAGGAAATGAAGATGCTGAAGAAGTTGAAAAACTTGTAACATTATATTCAAAAGCTGGTTGTATGTTTTTTGACTTGTGTGCAAAACCTGAAATCGTAGATGCAGCTAAAAGAGGCTTAGAAAGAGCTGGAATTAAAGATAATCGATATCTATGCGTAAGTGTTGGTATCGACGGAGACCCACACATAACTAAAGCTGTAATCGATCAAGAAAAATGTGTTAAATGCGGAAAATGTAAGTTAATTTGTCCACATGATGCAATAATTGAACTTGATAAATACAAAGTAAAAAAAGAACGTTGTTTAGGTTGTACGCAATGTGCTAAACAATGTCCTAAAAATGCAATCGAAATGGTTAGTCAACTTCAAGATTATAACGAAGTACTACCAAAACTTATTGAAAAAGGCATTGATTGTATTGAATTTCATGCAATATCAGAAGACGAAAAAGATGTTGATGAAAAATGGTTACAAATAAATGAAATGTTTGACGGAATGTTATGTATTTCTATTGACCGTTCTGAGTTAGGCGACAGAAAATTAAAAGAGCGCGTGAATAGAATGTTAAATATTCGTAAACCATTTACAACAATTATTCAAGCAGATGGGATTGCAATGAGTGGAAGTAATGACGAATACGGCACTACGTTACAAGCAGTTGCAACTGCACAACTATTCCAAAACGCAAACATGCCTGCATACATAATGATGTCAGGAGGAACAAACACAAAATCAACAGAATTGACTAAAATGTGTGGAGTAAAACCACATTGTTTAGCCGTTGGGTCATATGCTCGAAAAATTGTAAAAGAATATCTCGAAAGAGATGATTTTTATGAAAATGAAGAAGTAATGGAACAAGCAGTTAAAATTGCAAAAAATCTTATTGATACTTCATTGGAGAATATGCGTGATTAGTTTAAAAACTAAAGATTGGGAAATAAATAATATTGATACCATCCTTTTTGATAAGGATGGTACATTTATTGATTTACATTATTTCTGGGGGAAAATGACAGAATTAAGGGCAAAGGAAGTCATTAAAAGATTTAGTATGGACGAGAAATTATTTGAGAAACTTTGCTTATATTTAGGATATGACAATAAAAAAGGGAAAATGCTAAAAGACGGAATTACTGCTCTTTATTCAAGACCCAAAATAATAGATATCTTCTGCGAAAATTTAAAAGAATGTAATGTTGAAACAACACATAAAGAAATCGAAGAAATTTTTGATTATATAAACACTATTTTTTATAAAGAAATGGAAAAATACACAAAGCCTATTGATTCTGCAATTGAATTTATAAAAAAAGTACATCAGCTCGGTATAAAATGTGGAATAGTAACATCTGATTCAAAAGAGTCTACACTTTTAACATTAAAACATTTTGATTGGAACAATTTATTTGATGTTGTAATAGGGAGAGAATCAACTCCTGAACATAAAGAAAGTGGAGTTCCTGCCAAAATGGCCTTAACTGAGATAAATGCAAATCCTAAAACAACTATAATGATTGGAGATGCTCCAATGGATTATTTAGCCGCAATAAATGCAGGAGTTGAAAAAACTATTCTTGTTGCAACAGGTCAAATAGAAAGAGAATGTTTATTAGAAACATCCCCTTACTCAATACATTCTTTAAATGAAATAACTATATTATAAAAATTATTTATTATAAATATTTTTTGCTCTTTTCACTATTGCATTATAACTTGGTCTTAACTTTTTAATATGTTTAATTGAATCAGCAAAAGAATCAGCTAATAAAGTAAAACCAGACAATGCTATACCTCCTTCAAGAGGGCTTTTATTAGATAATGCGTGTGCAAATGATGATAAAGCGACTCCAGAACCAACTCCAGTAGATAATGCTATTTTTTTTGCATTATTATATTGTCTAGTAACTGCTGTACCTGTTTTTAATGGTTGTATTTTCATTTCTACTCCTATTTATTATAAATACTTTTAGCTCTTTTCACTATTGCATTATAATCAGGTCTTAATTTTTTCATTGCAGAAAAAGCATCTTGCATACCTTTTAAAGCATAAACTAAACAAGCTGAACATAAAGCACCTTCAACAGGTTGCTTGGATGTAAATGCGTGTCCCGCAGCTACAGCTGAAGTACCAGAGCCAATTGTAGATACCCCTAATAATTTTCTCATATTACGATATTGTCTTGTTACTGCATTTCCCGGTTTAATAGCTGGTATTTTCATTTAAATATACTCCTTCTTTTCTATATAAATAATGTTTCTAAATATATTTTTTGCTGAAATATTAATTTTTCTTACAAACTATCCTTATTTTTTATTTTATGTCAAAATTAATTTGTATAAAATAAGGAGGAGTATTAATGAAAGACAAAACTTTTTTAATGATTCCAGGCCCTACACCGGTACCTGAATCAGTAATGATGGAAATAGCAAAACACCCTATTGGACACAGATCATCCGAATTCTCCTCTATACTAAAAGAAGTTTATGAAAATTTAAAATATGTTTTTCAGACAAAAAATGATGTATTTATGTTTACATCAAGTGGAACAGGAGCTATGTGTGCAGCATTAGAAAACCTCGTAAATGAAGGAGATAAAGTTTTATGTCTTTCTCTTGGTAATTTTGGTAACCGTTGGGCTAAAATTGCAGAATCAAGAGGTGCTAATGTTGAAAAAATAGAAGTTGAAGCTGGTGAAGTTATCGATCCGAATATATTAAGAAAAAGACTTGAAGAAGATACAAATAAGGAAATTAAAATCGTAACTCTTACTCATAGTGAAACATCCACAGGTGCGGCTAATGATGTTAAAGCTTTATGTTCAATTATAAGAGAACACGGAGCAATATCTGTTGTAGATGGTGTTACATCAGTTTGTGCAATGCCTTGCAAACCTGATGAATGGGGTATTGATGTTCTTGTATCAGGTTCTCAAAAAGGGTTTATGATTCCACCAGGATTAGCATTCTTAACTGCAAACGAAAGAGCATGGAAAGTATATGAACAATGCAAACATCCGAGTTTCTATTTTGATTGGGCAGCACATAAAAAAGCTGTTGAAGGAGATACCACTCCATTTACTCCTGCAGTTAATTTAATTGTAGGACTTAACCAAGCATTAAAAATGATTAAAGAAGAAGGTATTGATAACATGAATGCTCGCCATAGACGTCACGCAATGGCTTTAAGAAAAGCAATTAAAGCTATTAATCTTGAGCTTTTAGTAAAAGATGATAATAATGCGAGCCATTCAATTACTTCAATACTACCACCTGAAGGAATCTCCGTACCTGATATCAGAAGTACAATGAAAAAGGACTTTGATATCGTTGTTGCAAATGGGCAAAATAAACTTAAAGACAAAATATTTAGAATGGGTACTTTAGGTTTTGTATGCGATAGAGATTTAATCGCAGCAGTTGGGGCTTTAGAAGCAACATTGGTTAAACTTGGGCATAAATTTGAAGTTGGGAAAGGTGTCCAAACTATTATTAACGAATTAAAGGAGATATAATGAAGGTTTTAGTTACAGATAAAATTAATGAATCAGCAGGTAATATTATTGCTTCAGTTGCCGAAGTAGATTTTTTACCTACAATGACAGAAGATGAATTAGTAAAAATTATTCCTCAATACGATGCTTTAATGGTTAGAAGCCAAACAAAAGTAACTCCTAGAATCATTGAAGCAGGCAATAATTTAAAAATTATAGGTAGAGCAGGTGTAGGAGTTGATAACATTGATTTAGATGCAGCAACTCAAAAAGGTATTATTGTTGTTAATTCCCCAGATGGCAATACAATGGCAGCAGCAGAACATACAGTTGCTTTAATGCTTGCCATGGCAAGAAATATTGCGCCTGCAGCAACTTCTACTAAAGAAGGGAAATGGGATAGAGCAAAATTCACAGGTTGCGAACTATTTAGTAAAACACTAGGTGTTATTGGATTAGGTAAAATCGGATCACACGTTGCTGAAGTAGCTCTTGCACTAGGTATGAAATTAGTTGTATTTGATCCATTTACGTCAAAAGAAGTTGTTGAAAAAATGGGCGGAGAGTATGTTCAAACCCTAGATGAGTTTTGGCCTAAATGTGATTTTATTACAGTACATGTACCTAAAACAAAAGATACTGTTAATATGATTAACAAAGATACAATGGCAAAAATGAAAAAAGGAGTTCGTCTTGTAAACTGTGCAAGAGGAGGTATTATAAACGAACAAGACCTTAAAGAAGCAATTGAATCAGGTCAAGTTGCAGCAGCTGCTATTGATGTTTATGAAAATGAACCAAATATTCAAGATTGCCCATTAATCAATTGTGAAGGGAATATTGTCCTAACTCCACACTTAGGTGCAAGTACTAAAGAAGCTCAAATAAATGTTGCAATAGACGTTGCAGAACAAATAAAAGAAGTTTTATCTGGAGGTTCTGCATCATCTGCAGTTAACATACCATCTTTAAGACCTGACAAACTAGAACCTGTAAAAGATTATATGCAAATAGCAGAAAACTCTGGAGAACTTGCAATGCAAGTTACAGGTGGAATGATTAAGACAATTGAAATTACAGCTCAAGGGGACTTGGCAGAATTAGATATTCAACCTCTTGAAGTTGCTGTTTTAAAAGGTGCGTTATCATCAATGCTTGAAGGAGTTAATTATGTAAATGCTCCTGTTCTTGCAAAGAAAAGGGGTATTGATATAATTTCAAGCCGTTCAAAAGTTAAATGCAATTTTGCAGGTTTATTGACTATTAAATTAACAACAGATAAAGGGACAACAACAGTTGCAGGAGCATTAGTTGCAAAAGATATCCCTAGAATTGTTAAAATTAACGATTATGAAACAAGTATCAGACCAGAAAAACATATGTTACTTGTTCCTCACGTGAATAAACCTTCTATGATTGCAAAAGTAGCACAAGTTATTGGTGAAAATGACATAAATATTGGTTCAATGAACGTTGTTCAAAAGAACGATAAACACGAAACAGAATCTATAATGGTTATCAACATTGATTCTGGAGTTAATGAGAAAACTTTGGCAGGAATTGCTCAGATAGACGGTGTTCACGATCCTAAATATGTTAATCTTTCAGCATAAGGAATATTTATGAAATTAGCAGTTTTTGACTTTGATTCTACTTTAATGGACGGAGAGACAATTGAATTTCTTGCTCGTGAAGTTGGAATTGAACAAGAAGTAAAAGATATTACAACAAGAGCTATGCAAGGAGAATTAGACTTTTTTGAAAGTCTACAAAAGCGTGTTTCACTTCTTCGTGGACTCAAAGTCGATACTGTTAATCAAATCTGTGAAAATTTACCTCTAATGAATGGAGCAGAAGAAACAATTAAAGAACTAAAACACAAAGGATACAAAGTTGTATGTTTTTCCGGAGGGTTTAAAAATGCAACAGTTCCATTTGCTAAAAAACTAGAGCTTAATGGCGAATTTTCAAACATCCTTCACGCCAAAGATGGAATACTTACAGGCATGGTTGGTGGTGAAATGATGTTTAATAATTCAAAGGGGCAAATGCTATTAACCATACAAAAGCTGCTAGGAATAACACGAGAAAATACTCTTGTTATAGGTGATGGAGCTAATGATTTAAGTATGTTTCAATATGCAGATAAAAGAGTTTCTTTCTGCGGAAAACCAATACTTGAAAAAGAAGCTAATATAATAATTAAAGAAAAAGATTTGCGCTTACTTCTTCCAAGCTGTTAATCTTGGAATCCATCTTGGAACATTTCTTTTGTATTCAATATACTCATCCCCAAAACGTTCAATTAATTGTGGTTCTTCAAATAATGGGAAATAAATAATATTCATTACAAAAAATATAACCATCCAATATAAAATAGGATAAGAATGCAATAAAATACTCTCCGATAATAAGATTGATAATACACTTGTAATCATAGGGTTTCTAACATATCGATAAGGTCCTTCTACAACTAAGTTTTTAGGTGGTGCCCAAGGCGCAGCGGTACCTTTCCCTACATTGTTAAACAAGCGCATCGTCCATATTGCCAAAGTAAGACCAAATATTAAAAATACAATCCCAATTATTAATAGAGTTATACCTCTATACAAATATTTATAGTTTGAAAAATACAAAATTAAACAAGGTATTACAAATAAAACATTAAAAGGTAAAATAATAATTGCTTTTAACCATTGTTTCATTATTTTTCTTCTCTTAATCTTGTAACAAACTTAGATAATCTATCCATTGCTATTTTTAATGTTTCAAGAGAATATGCATAAGATATTCTTAAGAAGCCTTCACCACTATCACCAAAAGCAGTACCGGGAACAGTAGCAACTTTTTCTTCCTTCAAAAACTTAGTTGCAAATTCTTCACTTGTCATACCAAATTCTTTTATACAAGGGAATACATAAAATGCACCATATGGTTCAAAGCATTCTAATCCCATTTCCTTAAAAGCATTCATTAAAAATCTACGTCTTTGATTATATGCTGTTCTCATTTCTTTGATATCATCATCACCATTTTTTAACGCTTCAACAGCAGCATATTGGCTTGTTGTAGGAGCACACATAATTGCATATTGGTGAATTTTTGTCATCTGTTGAATAATTTCTTTAGGTCCACATGCATAACCTAATCTCCAACCTGTCATTGCATAAGCTTTAGAAAAACCATTTATTAAAATAGTTCTTTCTTTCATTCCTGGGATTGAAGTTATTGATACATGTTTATCCTTGTATGTTAATTCTGCGTATATTTCATCTGACATTACAAAAAGATCTTTTTCTATAATAACTTTCGCAATCTTTTCTAAATCTTCTTTTTCCATAATAGAGCCTGTTGGATTATTAGGGAATGGAAGAACTAATATCTTTGTTTTATCAGTAATTGCAGCTTCTAATTCTTCTGCTGTCAGTCTGAATTCATTTTCAGCCTTTAAATCTATTATTACAGGTTTTGCACCTGCTAAAATTGCACAAGGTTCATAAGATACATAACTTGGCTGAGGAATTAAAACCTCATCTCCAGGATTAAGCATTGCACGGAATCCAATATCAATAGCTTCTGACCCTCCAACAGTAACTATTACATCGGTATCCGGATTATAATCAACATTCTGAGAACGTTTCATATAATTACAAATCTCTATTTTTAAATCTTTTAAACCTGAATTTGAAGTATAAAAAGTTCTACCCTTTTCTAAAGAATAAATACCTTCATCTCTTATATGCCAAGGAGTATCAAAATCAGGTTCTCCAACACCTAATGATATTGCATCTTTCATTTCTGAAACAATATCAAAGAATTTTCTAATCCCTGATGGTTTTATATTTACTATTGTATCTGACAAAGGATTTCTCATGGAGTAATTACCTCTCTTTTATCTTCGTATTTTTCAGAAAGCATTATGCCATGATCCTTATATTTCTTTAAAATAAAGTGTGTTGCAGTACTTAGAACACTATCTAAAGGAGATAACTTATCTGATACAAAATTTGCAATTTCTTTTAAAGTCTTTTCTTCTAAAATTATAAGTAAATCAAATCCTCCAGAAATCAAATAAACAGCTCTAACTTCAGGATATTTGTAAATACGTTCAGCAATACTATCAAAGCCTTGCCCTCTTTGTGGAGTAACTTTTACTTCAATTAAAGCCATAACTTTTTCGATATTAGTTTTTTCCCAATTAATCAAAGTATGAAAACCACAAATAATACCTTCATCTTGCAATTTAGCTAATTCATTTATAATATCAATTTCTTCAACACCTAATAAAACTGCAAGTTCTTTTGTATCAATTCGGCTATTTTTTTCAACAATAGCTAATAATTCTTCTCTCATAACATCTCCTTTTATAAATATTTTAATACAAAATATTTTTCAAAGATAGCATAAAATATAAATCAAATTCATTTACTGTTTTGTTCCGATTGCAACCCCAGGTAAAATATGAGTTAACGGAATAAATTTTGATGCAATTTTAGCAACATTTGAGCCTCGAGATGCTATTGACGTTACAAAACAAGTATTATCAAACTGAGAAGCCCAATCTTTCCAATTAACACTTCTTGTATTTTTATCATTGAATAAATGTTTATTAATTATTGAGGAAGCTTTATTACCACCAATAACTCCACCTGCAAGACTTATCATCCCAGCAGCAAAACGAGCAATCTTAGAATTTTTTAATTGAGAATTTTTAGTTAGATTATTATACAATTTTACACTTGCAACAACAGATAATGTCGGAACAATATAATTCCCAACAATTTGGCTTACACCTTCTTCCATTTTTTTCTTAACATGTTTTTTATCTGTTAAGCTCCCACCAATAAAACCTCCCATTATTGAACCGGAAGCAAACTCTAAAACTTCATAACCTTTATATTCAATATTAAAAAGATTTTTTAATGATAAATTAACCTTTCTTTGTTTTGCAATAATAGCTGTAGCCCCCATAATTCCAAGCAATGAACCTGTAATTGATGCAGTTTTATTAAGCTTTGTTGGTTGCAAAATTTGTTGATTTTGATTATATTTTGGAATATTTATAACCAATATATTTTACTCCTTAATATCTATGCAAAACATATTAGTATATAAAATAAAAAAATCAACTATTGATTACTTAATTCGCTTTAATGATGATATAAAGTTATTTTTTTCAACATCACCATCAACTTTAGTCAAGAATATTTGTGCATCTTTTTCATTCTCTAATTCTGGCAATTGATTTATTTCATTTGAATAATAATTAGTTTCATTAGAATTACCCAATGGAATTCTGTTTGCCAATGCATTTAATGAAATATTTCTTAAAAGACCTGCTGCACCTTTTTTCTTATTAGACATTTTTGTATAAATACGAAGAATAGCATCTCTCGTTTCTAAATCAAATGTTCCAATAATAAATGAACTTAATTGAGGTGATTTTGACTTTATTTTAAGAGGTACTATCTTATTATCTTTTAATATCAATTCACCATTTATATTTTCGAAATGCCCCTCAGGAATATTTACCAAATCCATTAATGTAGATGGGCTAATCATTGCCATTGGATTTCTAAATAATGCCGCAAATTTTAGAACATATTCTAAAAATCCGACTTTACCAATTGTTCCATCACAAATATCAAATTTAATAACCCCATTTAACTTGAATGAATCATCTGTATTTAATTCAATTAAACCTTTTGCTTTTCCAGATATTTCTTTATGTAAGTTTAACAATGATGTTGCAATAATATCAGAATTAACATCTTTAACTCCTAATTTCACATAATATAAGTGTTTCATCAAGTCACATCTAACTTTTAGACCTGAATAACCTTCGGCAAAATCAAATTTATTCGATTGAATTTGTAAAATACCATGTTTATCAAGGGTTAATAATGCATGAAGATTACCCATATTTATTTGTTTAAATTTAGCTTTTTTTAAATGGAAATTACAATCATTTATAACAATCAACCCAGTATTAAATACAAAAGCATCATCAGCTTTTTCACTTTCATCATCTGCCACTTCTTTAACTATTTCTTGTTGAGTTACAGCAGCTGTATTTTGCTTATTAAATGATTCCAATATTTTAGCAATATCAATAAAATCAACACCCAAATCAACACGATTTACAACAATTGGGAACAATAAAGCATTATTTAAATTTCCATTAAATGAGTAATTAGCACGCTTAAATTTCCCATTAGAAATTAAATGGATATGATGTTTATTTGTTTTTATATTAGCATCTGAAATTTTTAATCTTAATGATGGAACTCTAATACCTTCCGCTTTCATGTCAGCATCTAAAACAGGATATTCACCTTTATTATCAACATACATTCTTCCTTGTACTGTCCCTTTTCTAAAGAATCTTTTTCCGGCAAAAAGATTAAAGAATTCACTTGGTAATGGATCAGGTATTGTTACCCCCATATCAAGAACTTTTAATGTACTACAATCAACATTACCTGATAAGAACATTATTGATTTACGTTTGATTTCTTTTTCCTTCATTACTCCAATGTAATAATCAATAGCATTAATTTTCAAAAGCATATCTTCAAAATGCAAATCAGCTTTTAAAATTCTTTCATAGTCCTTTGGAGATAAAGTTAACCCATCTACAAGAATATCCTCACCTGGTAACAATCTTGAATATGCTAGAATATCAAACTTATTATTCTTTGATTTAATAATAATTCGAGTTCCGGCATCTCCAACCAATGTAAGAGGAACACCTGCTAATTTTGACATATAATTCTTAGCAAACTCATTAGTTAAGAAAGTATCACATTGGATATTTGTATCAAAAGATTTCATATAATCTTTAATATCACCTGCAAACTTAATCTTATTGGTTTCTTTATTATTACAATAATACCCTTCAAAATCTTTTAATTGAAGTTTTTTCAAATCAATTAATACTTTACCCTTTGTTAAAGTTACAGGAAGATTAGCAATTGGAACTAAATTCATTTTTAAAGAATTGAGAGTTATATCACCATTAAATTTTTTCTTAGCATATTTAAAATTAAAATCGAAACTACCATTTATATTACTTCCAACCATCCCAAGTAATTCTTTACCATTTGGAATAATTAAATTAGATTCTACAAATCTTAAAACATCTTTTACCTTAAAATCTTTTGCATAAACATTAACATTCCACTTAATTTTTCGACTTGCTGCCAACTTTATAAAGAATTGAGATTTATTTATTCTTACAGGTAAATCATTAATGTATAAAGTTTTATTACTAATAATAACTTTACCGTCATCTTTTAGTAATATTTTTATATCTTCATTATTTTTTTGTAAATTAAAATATACTTTAAAATATACTCTTCTATTGACCTTTTTAGCATTATTTGTTCCGACATCCTTTGCAAGAATTCTTATATGAGTATCTTTATCAACATCATATTTAATTTCGGCATTCATCACATATAAAAGAGCATCAAATATATCAATATTCCAACTTAATGGTTTAGCAGGTTTCTTTTGATCTTCTTTTGGAGCTAATGCCATCAATTTATTAACATCAGCATAAAAATTATCAACCCCGAAACGTTTAACTATAATTCTTTTTATTATCAAATCTCTAAAAGAAAGAATTGTATTTAATTTTTTTATTTCTAGTAATCTTGCATTTCCTTTTTTCAAACTAACTTCATTTACAGAAAACTCAATAACCGGAGTTAAATTTGTTTTTAAAATAGGTTTATCGACAAATAAATCTACCCCCATAGAATCTTTTAATGTAGTTTCAACATAATCAATAACTTTAGGATTTGAAACCAATGCAGGAATTGCCCACAAATATATAGATACTAATGTAAATATTACTAAACTTATAATAGATAAAATTATACAAACTGTCTTTTTTGATATATTAACCATGCATCCCTCTTTTTATAGATTATATCATAATTTTATGATATTATACTATTATGAAAAAACTTATATTCATTATCACATTATTTCTATTAGTCCAAAACTTCGTAATAGCAGCGAATAACAACCTTGAAGTATATTCTCAAGATGGTCTATTTGGACTAAAAAATAAGACAACAGGAGAGTGCGTAACCGAAGCCGAGTACAAAAAATTAATCCGTATTGGAGATTCTTCTTGGCTTGTAGCTAAAAAAACTCGCTATGGGTTAATAGATAATAACGGTAACATTCTCGTTCCTATTAAGTATAGACATGCAGAAAGAATTTTAGGAAAATTTGCAAAACTTGGAAACGATAATGATTATGGATTATATGGAGAGAATGGTGAAATTATATTACCTCCAATGTACTCATCTATTGAACCTTTATATGGAAATATGTTCTTAACTTGCAGAAAATATAAATATGGAATTTCTGATTTTAATGGGAATATTATTCTGCCAAATGATTTTGACGATATTTATATGCCTAATAAAACATCACTTAGAATCCAATATTATGGCAAATGGTTTGAAATTGAAAGAGCATCTGCTGATAATATAGAATTACCTAAAAATTCAAAAAAAGTGACAATAGATAACCAAGAATTTACATTCACAAAACTTGTAACAGATACAGGAGTTATGTCAGGATATTATACATTAACTACAGCTGATTATGTACTTAAAATTATATCTTCAATATCACCTGCTTATGAACAAACTATTGATGATTTAATGTTATCTCATGGCGCTGATACAGTTAATATTGTGATGAAAATGTCTTGGCTTCCTATGTTCCCATTTGTATATGCAAAAAAATATTTCAACAACTTAATGGCACCTAATAATGGACCGTTATCACCTATTAGACAAAATATGAGAAGAAAACTTATTGAATAAGAATTAAAACATATTTATATCATTAGGAAAATATGGAAATAAATCTTTTAATTGTTTTTGACCTATAGAATATTCCTTTTCAGCTTTTATACCCGCCAAAGTAGATTTTATTTCTAAATAATTTGAATCATGTTTTCTTATATAGTTAGGATCAGATTTTAAAGGATAAATTTTAGAGGCCTTCAAATACTTTATGGCTTCTCTTCTTTCAAGTTCATCCTTTATTGGACCAAACTTATGCCAACAATCATTTTCATAATTATCGCTACCTTTAGTTAAACGTCCAATTTGTTTATGTTGATAAGCATGTTCAGCTTCATGAGCCGCTATATTTACAATTGATTTCTTTTTAGGCTGTATTGTTGACCACCTTATAGCTCTGTCATTAGAAGAAAAATGAGCATATGCATCATTTGAAACTTTATGAGAATTTGCATCAACTGTTATACACATATTTCCTAAGCCATAACGTCTTAAAAAAAGATATGGCAACTCTTGTTTCTTTTCATTTAAATTTAAAAAACGATATGGGAAATATTGATCCATTCTAATTTCTTCAATATTGTCAGATTTCTTTAAATTATCAACAGATAAAGAATGATTATTTTGTTTTAAATTAAATGATATAAACTTTAAAATACCTTTATTTTCAGAATTCTTTTTAATCCATGGATATTCTGTAACTAATACGGATTTATTATCTTTACCTTTATTGATTAATTTTAAAATAGATAATTTTTTACCGGAATTATTTTGAGTAACGCACAACATCTGCTCTGATTCCTTATTCCAACGGCCACACAAAGATAATAGCTTTAAATTAGTTCCAAATGGGTATTTATGTTGGTGAATTGGGCAAGAATTAATTATTATATTTTTTGTATTAGTCTTCTCTAGTGTCGATGTAATAGCATCATTATATTCATAAATCCGTTGCTTATAATTCGTGTTAGTTCCCCAAAAACATTTTTGTATTGGTCTATTATGCATATCATAAAAAGTTGTAATATCTCGAATAAAACTTGGATCAGTTTTTTTTCCAACACGCACAGAACTGAAACTTACACTTCCAACTGCAATAGCCCAAGAATCATAATCTAATTTACTTAAGGGCTGTTTTTCAATTTTTGAAAGTAAAACATAATCACTCTTAGGTGAACGTTCAAATAAATTATTAAATGAACAATGTACTTTATTTTTTACGGCTGATACATACTTATTAATAATACTTACTTTTAACATCAATCAATTATAAAAAGCTTAATATTAAAATGAAAGGAATTATTAATTTATTTGTAAAATAACTTAACAATAATAGCAATTTTTATTTTTATAATCATTAATAAAAATATGATTAATAATATATACAGTACCCCACAAATCTCATTTACAGGAAAAACTTTTTCAAGAAAACAACTTCTTGAATGTGAAGATTTTTGCGAAAAAGCAGGCAAAAAAATAAAAAAAATATCATCCAAAAATTTTCAAGCATATACAATACCTAAAAATACCATTTGCCTTGAAAGATGTGCATTTGGATATAAAATTCCTGTAGGTTCACAACCATTAAAAGAATATACCGGAACAAAGGTTAAAACCGCAGGTTTTTCAACAGAAAGTGGCGGATATGGCGGAGGGTGGATTAAAGCAAGTTGCGATACACCTCTTTCAACAAAAGATGTTCACACCTGTGCATTAGTAAATTTAATAAATGAAAGTAAAAATGAACAATTAATGTATCACGTTTATGCATTCACAACTGCAGGAAAAATTAAAGAACTAATTAAAAATGAATTCCCTCGATTTACAAAAGTAAATATCATGCCAGGAGATCAATTCCAAACAAATTCTACCGTGAATAATATTGTAGATGCAATAAAAGATATAAATCCAAAAGCAGTTAAACAATATTATCACATGCCGGTAGAAAACCCTGAAGTGGTTGCAATAAAAGGGGAATTAAAATATTTAGAAAATAAAAACCCTGATAAAATGACTTTTACAGAAGTAAATCAATATAATTATGATTAATCAAAACTTTTTACTTCTTGTTAATCCAATCAATGGTATTTTTATCGCCTTTTAAATGAGCAAAATAGCGTGAGTAAGCATTAATTTGAAACTCCCCTCTATTAGTTAAATAAAATCTTTTATTTTTATTAGGCTGTCGACTAAAGAACCTTACAACTGGTTGAGTTAAATAATTTCCTATCGGGGTTAAAATATTCAAAGATTCCTCCTTATACTTAATATAAAGAGCATAAATTATTTTTTTGCTATTTTATTTTTATCTCTAAATAGTGTAATAACTAAATTTAAAAGAAATTGATTCTTATTAATATTGGCATATCTATAATAACGATATTGAGTATCTAAAGCAAAATGTTTGTTAAACAAATATTTGAGATATACTGACCCACCCCAAATATAAATAGATTGATCAGGATTATATGCAAATTGCCAACCGGAAAAAGCTCCATACCCATAATATAAATTTGATTTTTTATAACGTCCTGATAAACTTATATTAATAGTATCATCTGAATAAAACTTAGGAGAGAAATATCCTCCATAAAGTAAACCTTGTGAACTATAAATATTTTCTAAATTAGTTTGATATCCGGAATTATAAGATACAAAATCAAGAGATATTTTTTGTAAATAGGGCCTATCCAAATCAAACCTTAAAACCTTACCAAAACCAAGCATACCTTCCCAATATCCATTATTAGGTAAGTTATATCCATCTTTTAAGCCGACTCCGCCTTTTGTATATAAATAAAACTGGTGTGGTAATCTTGTATTAGTATCTAAATATAAATTATTGTTAGCGACTTGCCCTGTAAAAATATTATCTATTTTTACACCAACAGCAGATAAAAATGTTTGCTCTGCATTATTTCTACTAAACCCTAACTTTACATTAAAATTATCATTCACATAATATTTAATCCAAGAATCAGTAAGTAACATAATCCCATAATCCTGAAAAAATTTTGCCCCTATATCCCCTTTTAGCGCAACTTTTTTATTCAATCGACCTTGTGTACCTATTCTTATTTCATTAGTCAAATTATACAAAGGTTCAGGTCCCTGCCCTGCTAAAACACCAGACTTATAAAGATACAAAACATAGTCTAAATACACTTGCATATTATTCGCATAACAAGAATTACTAAATGCAATTTTATTTGCATCCAATTTAAACTCTTCATTAAGTTTTTGAAGATAAATCTCATATCCTGTACTGATTTGATAAGCCCTTTTTTCCTTGATTAATTCTTTTAATTCTGCAACATTGTTATTGGGAGGTAAATCATCTAAGATTTTCTTTGCATCTTCATACATTTCCATATTATAAAAAGCTTTAGCTTTCAAAAATTGAGATTCAGGAGTTGAAGGAATATTTTCAAGTTCTTTTAATGCTTCCAAATATGAATTTGAAGATATTACATTATTTGAAAGCCCCATTTGAATAATTTTGTCATAAGTATTTTTTATAACAATATTGTCATAAATACTTCTTGCAATAGTCACATCTTTCGTTCCTATTAACATTTTAGTTTGAAGCAATAAGCCCATTTGAGTATCAAGCAACAAATTATCAGAAGCAATTTTGTATGCTTCATGCAATTTATCTTCTTCGTATAAAACCTTCACATATCTTTCGGCAACTTCTTTTGTTCTGCATTTTGAATTATAAAGCTTTTCAATTTCTTTTTGAGCTTCTACATAATTTTCTTCCTCAATTAATAAATCAATTTGTTGTAAAACCTCCTCATAATAAGAACACGCAAAATCATCTATGCTTAAGTCATCCTCAGCATAGACAAAACTAATACATAGAAGAAAAACAATAATGGCCATTATTATTTTTTTCATAAAAATATCATAAGAAATAATAAGAAGATAAATAATAATCCAACTAGGTATTATACTAATAGCAAATAATATTTTGTTTAAGTATTAGATTATATATGAATATCGATAACAATAATAAACTTCAATTTACAGCAAGAAACCCTGAGATTAGAAAAGCAGATAAAATTATGCGTCAAGCAATGAAACTTTATCCTGCTACTTCAAGCAGCAAAACTCACTATTATAATGTTGTAAAAAAAGACACATATAATGAACGAAAATGTCTTGGACTATACTATAAACTCTGCGATTTAAGAAAAAATAAGAAAAATTTAAAACCAATACAACTTATAAAGCAAACTATTAAAGATACAGAAAAAACTCATAATGGGAACTGTCTCGAAATGGCTCAAATTATGCAGGCTGCATTTCTTGCAAACGGTTATAAAGACATAAAAATTGGCAAATTAAGAATAAAAGAACAGATAACAAGACCAGATAAAACAAAGAAAAAGAAAGAGCATATTGTTGACCATGTATTGCTAATAGTAAATGCAGGTAAAAAAGCGCGACTAAATAATCCTAAATCATTTGATAAACATGCAATGATTGTAGATCCTTGGAGAGGTTTTGTTGACTATGTACATAGCGGTTTAACGAAATATGATGGATTATTTATGAATGGTTTCAGAGATGAAAATACTTTTTGGGGTAAATTCAAACAAAGATTTTTCTTCAAGCGTTATGATAAACTTAATCCAACAGATAAAACCTGCAAAAAATTTGCAAAATCGAATCCTGAATTTATTCTAAAAGAAAAGTAAATCCAACTGAAGAAAAAAGACATTGGAATTAGGACATAAAAAAGAACCCCTTGCGGAGTTCTTTAAAAGTGGTGGGCAGGGGTGGATTCGAACCACCGTAGTCTCGCGACGGCAGATTTACAGTCTGCTCCCTTTAGCCACTCGGGCACCTACCCATATTAAGTTTTCAATTTATTTGTTACTGTCAAACATAGTTTGACTCGTCGTGTATGTGCTCCGAGTGGCAGGACTAACTACCAACTTAACTTCAAAAAATGATACTTAATCATTTTTTTCAGGATCCGAGCCTTCGGGCTTACTCGGGCACCTACCCATATTAAGTTTTCATACACTCAACAAACCTTGAGTTCAAATATGCCCTTGACGAGATTTGAACTCGTGACCTCTCCCTTACCAAGGGAGTGCTCTACCCCTGAGCCACAAGGGCTTATGAAGTATTTCCTTTGTCAAAGTGTTAAAAAAGCCGGTAATAGGAATCGAACCTACAACCTACGGTTTACAAAACCGTTGCTCTACCGTTGAGCTATACCGGCAACAATATTATTGTATTAAGGACATAATTAATTGTCAACATTTTTATTTGAAATTTCTAAATCTTTTGAAATTTCTTTTTCTAATTCTTCTGCACTAATAATAGTAGGCTTTTTATCCATTTTAGACTTTGCTATAATTTCTGACATCATTTTTGTAGTTGTATCAATTTTAATACGTTCCATGACTTCGTCTAACTCCTCATCAGATAATTCTGTTGGAGTTTTAAAAGAAACCATGACATGACGTTTTTTTAGAATCATATAACTTACAACTATAATACCCCATAACAAAACACCTTGAATAATGCCTAGTTGTGGAATTAACATTGTTTTTGCAGATATAAAGTTCCATCCTGTCATCAAAACAAGACCTGGGAATACAACAAATCCGGCAATTAAACAAGTTAATATTGCTAATGCCATACATATTCCTCTAAAACCATTTATTTGAATTACTTTTAAATTCTTTCTCATTATAAACCCTTACTCGCTTATCATTTTTATAAATTCTTCTTCATTTAATATTGTAACACCTAAAGATACTGCTTTGTCAAATTTTGAACCTGAATTTTCACCTGCTACAACATATGATATTTTTTTAGATACAGAAGACGATGTTTTTCCTCCATACATTTTTATTTTATCACTAGCTTCATCTCTTGTCATGCTTTGTAAAGTTCCTGTTAATACAAAAGTCATGCCCGCTAATTTATCAGATAGTCTTACTCCTCCTTCTTGTGGTTGAACCCCAAGTTCAAGAAGCTCATTAATTAATTTTATATTTGACTCTGTATGGAAAAATTCATATATACTTTGAGCTATTTTATCCCCAATACCTTCAATATTAGCTAATTTTTCAATTGATGTATTCCTTATATTATCAAGTGTTGTCAATTCATTAACCAATAAGTCAGCTGTTTCTTTGCCAACATGCCTGATAGACAGAGCTGTAATAAACTTTGCAAGTGGTCTATTTTTACTATTTTGTATTGCTGTATACATATTATAGGCAGATTTTTCTTTTACTAAATCTAATTGCATAAAGTCTTGCATATTTAACCTATAAAAATCAGCAGGATTTAAAACCATTTTTTTATCATAAAGTTGTTCAATAACAGAAGGTCCAATAGAATCTATATCCATAGCTTCTCTTGAAACCCAATATTCTAATCTTGCTTTTGCAACTGATGAACAATTTTTATTAGAACAATATAAATTAACCTCACCCTCTCTCTCTTCTAAAGGAGAATCACACTCAGGACATTTATCAGGTTGAATATAAATAGGTAATTTCTCATGTTCTTCTGATTCAACAACCTTTACCACTTTAGGGATTATTTCTGCAGCTTTTTTTATAAAAACTTTATCTCCGATTCTTACATCAAGTCTTTTAATTTCATCAAAATTGTGTAAGCTTGCACGAGATACAACGCTTCCTGCAAGATTAACAGGCTCCAATATTGCCACAGGAGTTATTGCTCCTGTTTTTCCAACTCCTAATTCGATATCTAATAATTTTGTTGATATTTCTTCAGGTGGAAACTTGAATGCAGTTGCCCATTTAGGAGCACGAGAAGTAAATCCCAATTCATTTTGACAAGCAAAATCATTTACTTTGATAACAACTCCATCTGTAGCATAATCTAAATCAAATCTTTTTGTATCCCATTCTTTACAAAAATCAATTGCACCTTGAATATCTTTTACTAATTTAATATTTGGATTAACCTTAAATCCGAGTTTTTTAATATATTGAATACTATCCCAATGTGTCTTAATAGTATTATTCTCTTTAGGAAGTATTACAGTATAAGTAAACATAGATAAATCTCGTTTTGCTGTAATAGTACTATCAAGTTGTCTTAGTGAACCTGCTGCTGCATTTCTCGGATTAGCAAAAACTTTTTCTCCATTATTGAGAGCTTCTTCATTAAGTTTTTCAAAAGAGGATTTAGGCATATAGATTTCACCACGAACATCTATATCAACATCTTCAAATAATTTTAAAGGAATTGCTTTAATTGTTTTAAGGTTTTGTGTAATATTTTCCCCAATAATACCATTTCCACGAGTTACACCCGTTGTAAATAAACCTTTTTTATATGAAAGCGCTATTGCTAAACCATCAATTTTTAATTCACATACCAATTCCGGAGATTTTCCACATTCTTTTGAAACTCGTTCATACCATTTTTCAAGTTCTTCAGCATTATAGGTATTGTCCAAACTATATAAACGATGTTCATGTTTATATTCTTCAAACTTCTCGCTAATAGAACCTACTCTATGGGTTGGACTATCAGGAGTAATAAGTTCGGGATGAGATGTTTCAATTTGTTTTAATTCTGTAAAAAGATTATCATATTCAAAATCACTTATTGTTGGATTATCCATTACATAATAATTATAATTGTGCTTATTGATTTCATCTCTTAATTTTTTTACTTTCTCTTCTAAACCCTGCATAGTAAAATCCTCAAAATAATTTATGAAAAAGTTACATTACATTATCATTAATAATTCTCTAATAACTTTAGTAGCTACGGCCGTAGAAGCTCCTGAAGCATCATAATCAGGCGCAAGTTCAACAACATCAGCTCCTACAATGTTGAAATCTTTTAGATATTTAAACCAACCTATTAATTCATTAAATTCAAGTCCACCAACTTCAGGAGTTCCTGTTCCTG
>CALVEW010000002.1 GCA_944326645.1 Candidatus Gastranaerophilales bacterium | reverse complement strand
AACTACTCCACTTACCCCAAATGGTGAAAACATGTGAAAACATTTTTGAACAACTGTTGCTCCACATTCAATTGCTGCATCTACCATATTATTTTCAATTCTATCTCTATTATTTAAAATATTAGGGTCGCAATCAAAAAATTCTGCTAAGATATGTCTACCTAAGTGTTCATCAGTTCCGTTAAAGTTATTTGTTATTTCCAATTCATTAGGCTCCTTTCATAAACTAGTCACATTTACTATAATATAATAAAAATTAAAAAAATTAAATTTGCTAGCTAATTTAGTTAAGATTATTTAACTCTTTATGGGCTTCTTCTACTATTAAATTTGGTTGAATATAACTCTCTTCTATGTCTTCAGTCGAAAAATATATTAAGTATTCAATATTTCCTGCAGGGCCTTTTATTGAGGAATAGGTTAAGCCTTTTATTTTATACCCTAAATTATGAATACAATTAATAACATTTTCTATTACCATTATATGTGTTTGGGGATTTTTAACAACCCCACCTTTTTCAATAAATTCTTTACCTGCTTCAAATTGAGGTTTTATTAAACAAATCATTTCATGAAACTCAGGATTTAAAAGTTTTTTTAAATTTGGTAATGTTCTTTCCAACGAAATAAATGATAAATCCGACACCAATAAATCTGCCCAAGTATCAATTTCTGAATATATTTCATCAGGAGTACATATTTTTAAATTAGTTTTTTCGATTGTCTTAACTCTCTCGTCATTTCGTATTTTCCAGGCTAGTTGTCCATATCCAACATCAACGGCATAAACATACTTAGCACCTCTTTGAAGCAAGCAATCAGTAAAGCCACCAGTTGATGCTCCTGCATCAAAACAAATTCTGTCTTTTGGTGAAAATTTAAATGCATCTAGTGCTTTTTGAAGTTTAAATCCTCCTCTTGATACATAAGGCATTGTCTTGATTACAAAATCATATTCTTTGTTAGGATCTAATTGATAACCTGCTTTTGTAATTTTTTCATCACCAATTCTTACATCTCCTGCAATTATTGCTGCTGATGCTTTACTTTTATTTTCAAAGTAGCCTAAGTCTACTAATATTTTGTCTAAACGTTCTTTTTTCAAATTCTAAATACTCTTTCTGCATTTGCTGTTGTCATTTTTATTATATCTTCAACAGGCTCATTTCGTAAACTTGCAATTTCTTCTGCTACATATTTAATATATGCAGGCTGATTTTCTTTGCCTCTATATGGAACAGGTGTTAAATATGGAGAATCTGTTTCTAATAATAAGTATTCTAATGGGATTTCTTTTGCAACTTCTTTCATCTTTTTTGCATTTTTAAAAGTTACAACTCCACCTAATGCTATATACCAATTATTTTTAACGCACTCTCGCATCATTTCTACACTACCTGAAAAACAATGGAATACAACTTCTGAGGTTTTATTATACTCTTTAACTATATCTATGGAATCTTTATGTGCTTCTCTATCGTGAACAACGATTGGTAAATTTAATTCATTTGCTAATATTATTTGAGCTTTGAACATATTTTTTTGTTCTTCAATATATGTTTTGTCCCAATAATAATCTAAACCAATCTCACCTATTGCAACAACTTTTTTACTTTGCGCTAATATTCTTATTTTATCAGCAATTTTATCATTCCATTTTAAAGCTTCAGATGGATACAAACCTAATTGACAAAAAATATTATCATTTTCTTCTGCTATTTTAATTATTTTTTCAAAATATTCTTCCTCAACAGAAGGAATAATTATTTTTTTCACACCGTTATCATTTGCGTTTTTTATAACTTCACAAACATTTTCACTCATATCTATATGAGCATGTGTATCAATTAAATAATAATTACTCATAATTTATTCTTGAACCATTCTTGCCGGAAAATGATTTCGTTTTAAATCATTTGTAAGATTTTGTGCTTTTGTAACATCGTTATAAGAACCAACCTGAATAGTATATGTCCCATTACTTAATGTTTTCACAAAAGAAGTAACACCTATATTAGCATCTTGAACAATACTCTGTGCAACTCTTGCTTGTTCTAATGTACTATAAGTTCCAACAAAAACTTTATATACCGCACTAGAAGATGAAGCCTGTGATGGAACCCCTGTTGGATGTTTTATAGGCTGTCTTTCTGTTTCAGGAAAAGTTGTTTGGCTTGATGTAAAAGAATTACTGTTACCATATGGATTAGAATAATCCTGACCTCCAAATGTCTGGAATTGAACCTCATCTGACGAATTATTTGTTTGGTTCATTGCCTCTTCTTTTGACTGTATAACGTTTGGAACTTGATTTGATGGAAGTTTATTATTATCTTCCATTTGTATAAATTTCAATCTGCTATCAATTAAATGTTTTACACCTAAGCCTGATTCTTTTATATCTCCTTCATCATTTTCGCCTATTGCTGTATCAACACTTGAAAATAAGTGTACTGCAATTACAACAAACAATATAAGCATCATGAAAAATGCGCCAAAAAATAGTTTTATATAACTAGGTTTTTCTTCTACTTGCTTGTTATATTTTTTATAATATTGATTCCCCATGTTTAAACTCCTCGAACTTTTGTACTTGCAAGTTCTATATCTTTAAGTTCTTCAGCGTAGGCTTCCATAACTTCATTCGCAAACTCTTTTATATCTGTTATACCTAATTCACTTGTTAAGCCGGAAGCTTTAACAGGTGCTCCTTCTGAATCGATATTCAAACCTGTATGAATTAGAATTGATGTTGTTGATTTAGTTGCTATTGATACAGATAACTTTCTACCATCAATCATTAAATCATCACCATTTCTAACAACAAAAATCCCTCTCTTTTCTAATAATTCTTTTATTATACATATTAACAATCTTTGTCTAAAAACACCCTCAACTAAATCTATATTAAATTGTTCTGTTATGAAGCTCAACATTGACTTACTGTATATTGGTTCATTATTAATAACATCCTCGATATCAACCATTTCAGTTAGTTTAACTTCACATTCACCGATAAATGCAACGATTGCATCTCCTTGCATTTTAAAGTTTTTATAAATCCAATGTGGTTGTAATTGAGAGCCTATATATTTAATCTCTTCGTCTATTAGTTTAGTTAACATCTTCAAATAAAACCCTTATATATTTTGTATCCCCGTTATTTATTAATGCTTCTTTTAAGTGTTTGCAAGATTCACATTTCCCGCAATTTGTCTTGCTTTTATTATAACAACTCCTCGTTAATTCAAGTGGCATGTTTTTTTCTAATGCCAATTTTACTATATCATTTTTGTCCATGCTTATCAATGGCGCAACAACTTGAGGGTTACATAGAGTTGAAAACTTGAAACAACTTGTTATCAAATCTGCGAATTTTTTTGTATTATCAGGGAATGTAACACCTTCTTCTTTATTTGCCCCAAATATAATATGAGTGAAATTGTATGTATCAGCATATGCTGCTGCTATATTTAAAAATAAACCATTTCTATTTGGAACCCAAACAGCCTTTGCACTATATTCTGTGTATAGTTCATTTTCAGGTATATCTTTATCGTCAACTAAAGCTGTTTTGGTAATTTTTTTTAAAAATGGTAATTCTATAACCTGATGTTCAATTTGATAATATGATGCTAATTTTTTTGAGGCTTCTATTTCTTGTTTTGCTGATTTTTGTCCATAATCAAATGTTAAAGCTAATTCAATGTTATATTCATCTTTTACAGCCCCTAAACAAACAAGAGAATCTAAACCGCCTGATAATAAGATAATTGATTTATTATTCATCATCATCCTCATACTCATCAATTAAATTTTGAGCTTCTTCTTTTAAATAGTCAGAATATTCTTCTAAAGATAAAACTTCTTCTAAAATATCACGACCTTCTAAGTTATACATTGCAATCAATGCATTTTTCTGAACCTCTTTATCGTCATCAAATAAACAGGTCTTAATCAATTCTGATGCATTGTCAGCACCTGAATTCATTATCGCTTCAATTGCATTAATCCTAACCATTGGAGATGAATCCAATAATGATTTTTTTAATGCTTTGATTACTTTATGGTTATCAATATTTAATTTTCCTAATGCTTCTATTACACGTTCCTTCAGAAATGAAAATTTATCTAAGAAACCTTGTTTTGCCTCCAATATCGATACCAATGGATCTACAGCTCGTAAATCACCTATTTTACCCAATGCAGATGCAGCAGATTCTTTTAGATAAACTGATTTTTCTTCTTCATCTTGAACCAAGTCAATTAATGGAGCGACTGCATATTTATCACCAATTTTGCCCAATGCATCTGCACAAGCTAATCTTACTTTGTAATGTTCATCTTTATTGTTTAAACAATACAATAAAGCTCCAACGACAGATGTATCCTTGTAATTTGATATTGCTTTAGCGCATAAAACCCTAAGATTAATTAAATCATCCGGTTCAAGTTCTTCATTAATTCCGTTTTTAGTTAACAACAAATCAACCAAAGGACCTAGTGTTGATTCATCTCTTAATTTATCAGCATAAGTGATTGTTGTCATCAAAACTTTGGGTTCTTTTGAAATAGTTAATATATGATTGTAAAGCTGAACCAATTCATATTCATCATATTTATTTTCAAGATTTATGATATTTTGCACTTTAATTTCTTGGTCGATATTAGAATTAATCCCGCACTCTGATATAACTAAATCCACATCAATAAATCTTCTTTCACTCACACCATTAAGATACAATAAACTAACCTTTTAATCAAGATTTATACCTACAAAAACAAGGTATATTAAGAATAATATACCTTGTTTTATTAATATTTGAAAAAATTATGCTAATGCTTTAGCTTCTTCAACTAATTTAATTAATGTATTAGCAATAAATTCTTGTTCCTCTCTTGTTAATTCAGGGAACATAGGTAAAGACATTACGATATCAGTATTTTTTTCTGTATGAGGTAATGATCCTCTACCAACTCCTAAATATTCATGAACTTTTTGAAGGTGTAATGGAATTGGATAATATAACATTGTTCCAATACCTGCTTCGTGCATTTTATCAAAAATTTCATCTCTGTTAGGAATTTTAACTGTATATTGGTGATAAATACAATAAGTATCATCAAGTTCTTTAGGAGTTATAATATCTTCACAACCTGCAAATAATTCATTATATATTGCAGCTCTTTCTCTACGTTTTTTGTTCCAAGAATCAAGATGAGGTAATTTAACTCTTAAAATTGCTGCTTGAATTTCATCAAGTCTTGAATTTACGCCTATTTCATCGTGATGGTATCTAATTGCACCACCATGGTTTCTTAATGCAATAATTCTATCTTTTAAGTGTTCTGCATTAGTAGTAATTAAACCACCATCTCCCATACCACCTAAGTTTTTAGTAGGATAGAAGCTGAAACATCCTATATCACCAATTGATCCAACTTTTCTTCCTTTATAAGTTGCACCCATTGCTTGGCAAGCATCTTCAATTACATATAAATCATGACGTTTTGCAATATCCATAATTGCATCCATATCACAAGGTTGACCATATAAGTGAACAGGAATTATTGCCTTTGTTTTAGGTGTTATTGCAGCTTCAATTTTTGCAGGATCAATATTAAATGTATCCGGATCAATATCAACAAATACAGGTTTTGCATTAACGATACCTATTGCTTCTGTTGTTGCTACAAATGTAAATGCTGTTGTGATAACTTCATCACCTGCACCTATATCTAAAGCTCTTAATGCCAAATGTAGAGCATCTGTTCCTGAGTTTAGTGCAATTGCATATTTTGATTGTGTATATTCAGCTAATTCTTGTTCTAATGCTTTTGTATTTGGACCTAATATATAAGCTCCTGATCTTAATACTTCACATACTGCTTTTTCAATATCAGAACCAATTTCTTGGTATTGACGTTTTGAATCAAAAATAGGTATCATATAATTTCCCCTTTTCTTTTGTAACCTTACTATTATAGTGTATCATAGTTTTCAGCTCTCTTTATATAACCTTAATATTTTAAAAATTTAAATTAAAATACTAATTAAAATAAAAATATTTTATTATTTCTTTTTTATAAATTCGATATCATATCCTAAAATATCAGCTATACAAACCATTTCACTATATGTTATGCTATTCCTTGCAATTTTATGAGATAAAGAATCAGGTGAATAATTTTTACCGATTTTTTTAGTTAATTCCGATGCCAATTCTTTTAGTAGCATGTCTTCTTGTAGAAGTAATATTTTTATCTGTTTTTTTACAAAATTATCCATAGATTAATTATATAATTATGTCTCCTAATTGACAAATATGTCTATTAGATGTATTATATTTGATATATTTGTCTTAAAAACGACAAATATATCAAAAGCATTTTAATATAATTTAACAATAGGTGATATATGCTGGAATCTGACAAATTATTTATTTATAACAAATTTGAAACAATTAATGATGAAATCTTTAACATTAAATGTTTATCAAAAATTTTGGAAGAATTATTATTAAATAAAAGTGAACATTTAACTTATTCTGATATTTACACACTTTCTATGATTTTAAACAAAATGGTTTGTGATTTATCAAATAAATCACAAAAGTACGAGATTGAACTTTTCTCTAAATTATTAATATAATTCATATAAATTAGCGATTATTTGTATAAATAGCATAAAAAAAACCTCCCGAAAATGGAAGGTTGGAATTTTTTGTGTAATTCCTCGTGTGTAGAAGGTTAGTGTGTGTAGGTTATGTATGAAAAATCTTTTTTCTAAGCATTGATTGCTTACATTTATATAAAGTATTTGAGTATATACAAATTGCATATTTTTGATATTTTGTTACATTTTTTAATAAAAAATAATGGCCATTATATTTCATAACAGCCATCATTTTCGCAATATTTATTTGTATTTTATAATTGAATTAAATTCAAACAACTTTTTATGTCATTTACGATTAAATCTTCTTTTAAATGATATCTTTCATAAAGTTCATCTAAAGGAACACAGTCAGTAAATTCTTTGTTTGCACCATAGTTAATTACTTTCATATCAGATGTAGAGTAAAATCTTGTAATTTTTTCTCCAAAGCCACCTTCTAAAATACCATCTTCTAATGTAATAACTAATCTATGATTAGATTTTAATTCTTCTAGCATATCTTTATCAATACCTGTTATGAAATGAGGATTGATTAATGTTGCATTGATATTTAGTTTTTCTTTTAACATTGATTTAACTTTTTTACCTAATTCAAAGAAGCTTCCTAAAGCAATAATTGCAACATCTTTACCTTCTTCTTCCATTTTAAATTTATTAATTTGAGAATAATCAGTTTTATCTTCAATACCTGTTGAGATAAAGTTTCCAAAAGGAATTCTAATAGCTACTGAATAATCTTTTTGTTTAACAGACCAATCAAGCATTGCTAGGTATTCCTCTTTATTAACCGGTGCTAAATAAACTAAATTAGGAATATTGCTAAGCATTGGGATATCAAAACAACCTAAGTGAGTAGCATCAGCTCCTGATATTCCACCCCAATAAACAAGAACTGTTGCAGGGTTATTATTCAAACATAAATCTTGTGAAAATTGGTCATAAGTTCTTTGTATAAAAGAACTCAAAACTGCAAGAATAGGTTTTGCACCACATTTTGCAAGAGCTGAAGAATAAGCAATTGCATGTTCTTCTGATATTGCAACATCTACATATTGTTTACCTAATTCTTTTCTAAATTCAGGGCTAAACCCACAAGCTCCAGGCGTCGCAGGATTTATTAAAACTAATGTTTTATCTTCTTTAGCTTTTTTAGAAACATAATCAACTGTTATTGTATTATAGTTTTCAACAACTTCTGTACTAGGTTTTGCATCTAAAGTTCCTGGCATAATCCAATGGAATGTTTCTTTGTTTTCTTCTGCAATAGGTAAACCTTTTCCTTTTAAAGTAGTCATATGAACAACAGTTGGATGATTAATATCTTTAACCTTATTAAATGTATCAATTAATTGTTCAATGTTATTACCGTCTTCAATATAGTAATAATCAAATCCCATTGATTTAAAGAAGTTACATTCAGCTTTACCTTTTGTATCTCTTAGTTCTTTAAGGTTTTTGTATAGTCCGCCTTGATTTTCTGCAATTGACATATCATTATCATTTACAAGGATTATGATATTACTATCTAAGACAGCTGCGTTATTCAAGCCTTCAAAGGCTTCTCCACCACTTAGAGAACCATCGCCTATTAAAGCAATTACATTACCTGTTTCTCCTTTTAAATCTCTTGCTTTTGCAACACCTGTTGCTAAACTAACTGATGTTGAAGTGTGGCCTACTTTAAATATATCATGTTCACTTTCTTTTGGATTTGTATATCCTGAGTAATTATAATATTTACTTTCGTCTGTAAAACCTTCTTTTCTGCCTGTTAAAATTTTATGCGTATAGCATTGATGAGATACATCGAATATAAATTTATCAACAGGGGAATTAAAGACATAATGTAATGCCATTGTAGCTTCAACAATACCTAAGTTTGGAGCCATATGACCACCTGTTGTATTTACTTTTTTTATAATTACTTCTCTTATTTCTGAAGCTAATTCTTTCATTTCATTTATTGATAATTTTTTTACATCAGCTGGTGAATTTATTGTATTCAAAATATTAGACATTGCATTCCCTTTCCTTATTAACAATTACTTTTCCATTACATTCCATAACTGCATCTTCAAATATAATATCATCAACACTATCAACTTTTATAGTTCCTGATTTTGGATTCTTTATTGATATTATATGTCCTTTTATATCAGCTTCTACATTTGAGTATTCAAAAGACAAATCTGTATCTTCCATTGTGCAGTTTATTAATTTTAAATCCTTACAATAACATAATGGTTGGGTTCCTATGATTTTACAGTTTATTAATGTAAGACCATTTGAAAACCAGCCTAAATACTCTCCTTTAACAATGGAATTTTCTACAACTACATTTTTACTATGCCAAAAAGCATCTTTTGTATCTAAATTAGAATCTTTTATGTGAAGGTTTTTCATATACTGAAAAGAATATTTTCCTTTCATATTCAAATTAGATATTTCTACATTTTTTGTATCAAATAAAAAATACTCAGATTCAATACTTGAATTATTTATATGTAAACCATCGCACTTCCATCCAAATTCAGGGGATTTAATATCACAATTAGTAACTGTAATGTTTTCACACTCTCTTACACATTTAATACCTGTAATATTACAATTATCTATTACTCCATTTTCGGAATACCAAATAGGAGCTCTTGTTAGTTCATCCATTGAAGAATTCATAAGAGAAAATTCTTTTACATGCCATAATGGATATCTTAATGAAAAGTTTGAATTGATTACTTTAATATTTCTAGCTTCTTTCAAAACTGATTCGCCATCTTTAGGTCCTGCAAATGTACAGTTATTGACTTCTGCATCAACAAGATTATAAAGAGCTCGTTCTTCGTCATAAGTTTTATCGACAATATATTCGGTCATAATAATCTCCTATATACTTAAATCATCTGATTGTTTTTTAGAATTGAATGGTATTTGAGAAAGAATAATCGCATAAATCATAAATACACATCCAATTATTTCTTTTAAAGTTAAAACTTCTCCTAATATTAATACTCCACCTAGTACTGCAAATATTGCTTCGGTACTTAATATTAAGGTTGCAAGGACAGGGTGTGTTGCTTTATGTCCCAATATTTGCAAGGTATATGCTCCTGCTGTTACAACGATACCTGTAAACAATATTGGTTGATATCCTGCAATTATTGAGCTTACTGTTGGATTTTCCAATATAAACATAAAAGGCAAGGCTAAAATTCCTGCAATCAAAAATTGTAATGAAGATAACCATAATGCGCTTGTTCTTTTTGAATAGTAGCTAACAATAATAATATGTAGAGCAAAGAAGAATGAACTTAATAACAATAAAATATCATATATTTCAAAATTCATTACTCCTTTTGCGCATAATAAATATAAACCAATAAATGCTAGTACAATACTTAATTGAACATTTGGTAACAATTTATGCTTCATAAATACTGCAATTACAGGAACAAAGACAACATACAAAGAAGTAATAAATCCAGCTTTTCCTGCATCTGCGAATATCATACAATATTGATTTATTGAAAAGGCTATAAATAAAACTCCCCCTGCAAATAAACTTCCCTTTAAAAGAGAGTTTTTTTGTTGGTTATCCATTTTAGAATTCCCCAAAAGATTTGAAATAAATATAACAGGTAGTAAACTTAAGCTTCCAATAATACTTCTTACCGCATTAAATGTAAAAGGTCCAACATATTCCATGCCAGTCTTTTGTGCAACAAAAGACAAACCTGATATAAACGCAGCCATTAGTAATGATATATTACATAAAATATATTTTTGTTCTTTCTTCATATTAACTAGTGTACTTCCTAAATAAACATCTTACAATTTACATTTTACCCCTTGAGAGTTGCTCTCAGTCAAGTATTTTTATATTATAATATATATAAAAAGGAGTACCTTATGTATACAATAAAAGAAGTTGCTAAATTAATGGATGTTTCAGAACATACACTTAGGTTTTGGGCAAAAAGTGGTCTTTTCCCAAATATAAAACGTAATGAAAATAATATAAGACAATTTTCTGAGCACGATTTGGGATGGGTTAAAATAGTTAAATGCCTAAGGTCAGTTGGAACAGATAATAAATCCATCAAAAGATATGTTGATTTATGCCTGATAGGTGATTCTACAATTCCTGAAAGATACGGAATTATTAAAGCAACTAGAATAAAAGCTCTTCAACAAATGGAAGAACTAAAAAAACAATTAGAACTCCTTGATTATAAAGAAAATTATTACGAGGAACTTATCAAGAATAATGAAATTGATAAGTATAATCCTGTGAATGATTTACAAACAAATGCTGTTTAGTTAAGCATTTAATCCCATATTATATGCTTGGTTGACAAGGTCTGTATTATTTACATCACCTTTTTCCCAAACACCAGTTGCATATAAGCAACCTTTTTCAGTTGCACCTTCTAAACATGCTGTAAACCCTCTAAAACTATCAAATGTTCTATTTAGATTATTCTTATTTGAATCGGCACAAGTTGCAATAAAATAAAACTCTTTATTATTTATTTGGGTATATCTAGAGCAACATCTATCAATAAATGTTTTCATTTGTGCATTCATTGTATAGAAATAAACCGGAGTAGCCATAACAATAACATCGGCTTGTAATAGTTTTTGAAGGAGTTCTTCCATATCATCAACTTGAGAACAGGCAGTATAATTATTTGTTGTACATAAACCACACCCTGTACAATAATTTATATTTTTATCCTTTAAAAATATTTTTTCTACTTTGTGTCCTGCGACTTTTGCACCTTGCATAAATTTATCACATAGAATATCGGAATTTCCATTCTTTCTTGGACTTGCTGATATTATTAAAATGTTTTTCATAATTAATCTCCTTTTTAAATATTATAATTCTTGAGAGTGACTATCAGTCAAGCCTGAAAAATATTCTAATAACCATTCAATTAATAATTTAGATTCTCCCCAATCAAAGTTAAGACTTTTTGCAATTCCATACATTAAATTATGTTTGCTTAAATTATATGCCATTGGGATATTTTTATATCCAAGCTCTTGTACTTTTTCCATATATATTTGATGTGTTTCTTTATCATATACTTTTGAATAATTCAAACCATATTCTGCACAATATGGAATTGTTAGTTTTTTAGCCGCATTTTCTGATATTAAACCAAATGTTCTACATATCAAACCTCTGTTTGAATATACTGAACAGCTTTTATCTATTAAGAATGGACACTTGTATAAAAATTCCCCATTACCAACTAAATCAGATAATTCTTGAACATTTTCTTTAACTTTTTGTTTTATCTCTTCTGGCAATTTTTCATATGCTTGTTTTATATATTCAAATTCGATTTCTGAGAATGGATACATTCCCTGTTCACAACACATAGAACAACCATTAGAACAACAAATATATTCTTTCTGATTCTCAAACATTTTATCTAACTCAATAGTTAATAATTGTATGTATTGTTCATAATTTTTTAAGGTTTGTTCATTCTGCATATTCTTTTAACCATTCGTCTAAAGGCTTTTGCACCCCAAATTCTATTCCTAATTCTTTGACTAAATCTAATTTTCTTATGTTGGTAATATCTAAACTAAATACTCTTGGAAGATTTTTGTATTGATTCTCTTCAATTACATCCATTAAAAGCTCTTTAGTTTCTTTATCATAAACATTGGAATAATTTAAACCTAATTTCCCACAAAAAGGACCATTTACTTTCCCGTCTGCCTCTTTATTTAATAGTCCAAATGTTCTGCAAACAATTCCTCGATTGGCATAAACAGAACATTTTCTATTAATCAAAAACGGACAAATATAATAACCGTTTTCATCTTTTTGTAAATTTTTAATATTATTATTAATAATTTCTTTAGTTTTATTATCCAGATTATTATATCCAATCATTAAATAATTAAACTCAATTTCTGTAAAAGGATATTCTCCGTATTCACAGCAATGGGAACAACCTTCTTTACAAAAAATATAATCCTTTTGATGCTCAAACATCGCATCTAAATCTTGATTTAAAATATCAAGAAAATTTTTATAATTTTCTAAACCCATAAATAAATTTTAACATTATTTTTTTTTATATCCAATTTTGTTTAATCTCTTAATATTTCAAATAACCCAACCGGCTAATAATACTATTACTATGTTTATTGCATTATAAATGAGAAGAAAAATTTAAATAGAGGATGATATGATAACTAATAAAATCAAAATTTGTATAGTTGAAGATTACACATTAACAAGAACTGCTCTTAAATACTCTCTTTCTGAATATGATGATATTGATATCGTAAAAGATTTTGATAATGCTGAAGAATGTATAAAATATTTAGAACGAAGCAAAGTAGATGTGATATTAATGGATTTAGGACTTCCTTATATGAATGGCTTAGAAGCTACTAATATTATAAAAAAATCATATCCTGATACGAAAATAATAATTATTACCTCTCACGATTCTGAAGATGAAATCTTAACAGCATTATCTGCCGGGGCAAATGCATATTTAATTAAAGATACAAATACACCTAAAATTTATAATATCATTCATTCTGTTATAAATGGAGCAATATGGCTTGATCCAAGAATTGTAAAATTGGCTATGGAAATTTTCAGAATACAAAAGCAATACAATAATGAAAAAGAAGATCTTGGAAATTTAACAGAGCGAGAAAAAGAAGTACTTAAACTTCTCTCTGAAGGTTGTTCAAATACAGAAATTGCAAAAAAATTAATAATAAGCTCACATACAGCTAAAGTTCACGTATCTAATATTCTATCTAAATTAGCTGTAACTGATAGAGTCCAAGCTGCAGTAAAAGCATATAAATATAATCTGTGCTAATAAATTTTTAAACGGAATATATAGATTTATGGGGTTAAAAAAAGAAAACATACAACCAATATTATTTTTTATTATAACTGCTATTGTCATTATGACAATCGACTTAAATATTCCACATATTTTTTTAAAAATAATATTATTTCTAATCCTAATATCTGTTTTAGCATCTTCTTGGCTTGAAAAAAAAACTAATTTAGATGAATTAGCATATAAATATGAAAACATTTCTATTTTAATGGAAAATATACATAAGTATTTACCTGACTATGTTTTATGTAAAGATAAAAATCTAAAATGTACTTTAGGGAATAAAGCAATATTAGATTTATTTAAAATCAATAAACTAAGCCAACTCAAAGGAAAACCAATTTCACATTTCTTTGAGAAAAGTATAGCTGATGAAATTACGAAACAAGATACAAAAGTCCTTGAAAACTCTAAAATTGTAAAATATAAATTATACAATCCTAAAGAGAAAACATATTATTTTTGCATTTCTGTTCCACTTAAAAAAGGAAAGAATGTTAAAGGTGTTGCAAGTTTAATTAGAAATATAACTGAAGAAGAATTTTTAAAAGAAGAACTTAAATCAAGTTATTCCCAAATTAAATCAGTTATAAATAATTTACCTATGATTGCATATATAATAGATTTAAATGGAAACTACGTTATGGGGAATGAACAATCATTCCTATTCTATACCAAAGGCATAGACCCTGTAGATAAAAATATAAATATTGATATCAATTTAATTAAAAAAGTTAATAATGAAGAAAATCTTCGAATTATTAGAACCAAGACAAATCTTGTCGTTGATAAACTCCTAAAAGCTAAAGATGGATCGGAACATTGGTATTCAATAAGAAAAGTTCCATTGATTAATAATAATGAAGAAGTAAATGGAGTTATTGTTTTTATAAAAAATATTGATGAAATAAAAAACATTCAAAAACAACGAGATAATTATATCGCAACTCTTAGCCATGACCTAAAAACACCAATACTTGCTCAAATAAGAACTTTAGAATTATTTTTAAAAGGGAATCTTAAAAATTTTAGCGAAGAACAAATTGAATTACTTAAATTAATGCTTGATTCTAATAATTATATGTATTCAATGGTAGAAAATTTAGTATTTTCATATAAATATGAAAACGGCGAAATTAATTTATTATATGAAAATTTTAATATTTTAAAATTGATAGAAGATACTATTCAACTTCTAAATAATGAAATTAAGTCATCAGGAATTAATATTCGTATTGAATCTAGAATTGAACACCCAATAATAAATGCAGACAAAGATCAACTCAAAAAAGTTCTTGAAAATTTAATATTGAACGGCTTAGCTTATAATTTTAAATCTTCAACAATTACCATATTATTAAACGAAATTATAAAAAATAATACGCCTCAAATATGCGTAAAATTTATCAATCATAGCCCATATATGAGTCAGGAAACAATAAATAACATTTTTAAAAAATATGTTACACACGAAGACAAATTCAACAGAGTAGGCGCTGGACTTGGATTATACCTATTTAAACAAATTATTGATGCTCACAAAGGAAATATTTTTGTGACAAGCTCAAAAAATGACATTAATACTTTTGGATTCATTATTAATAAATAACTATAAGTTTAAATCTCTAATAATTTTAGCGATAACTTCATCCCAATCATCAACATTTTTTGCTTGATAAGGCTTAACAGAATTGTACCAACATACATCTTTACCTTTGATATTAAACCAACGATATTCTGTGTACTTGTTAAATATACCAAAAGTCTTTGCACCCAATGCACCTGCAAGATTTAATATTACATTATCTGTTGTAATTATTAAATCCATATTTTTTATTGCAGCTGCTGTATCTTCAAATGTTGTAAAATCTTTACCAACATTTATAATATTTGTATTTGATGGTAAACTATCTATTTGTTTTTTAGGATCTTCATGTTGCAATATATATACATCAACTTCCTTATTCTTCAATAAAGGTAAAAACTTTACCAATTCAACATCTCGATTTAAATCCCTTGATACATCATTACCTTCAAACGCTAATCCTATTTTTAACTTATTTTTATCCGCTAAAAACTCGCAAGCAAAATGCTCTACTTTTTTATCCGCAACTGTAATGTACTTATTAGTATAAGGTATTGTATCTGTCTTTGTTCCTAAAATATATGGCAAATTCATAATAGGAACATGATAATCATACTCTAATGATGCAAAATCTGTATCCAAAGGTAATATTGTTGCCCCTAAGTCAGATGTCTTAAATAAATCAACCAACTCATTCTGAACAATAAATAATACACCCTTTGCAAGATCAGATAACTCTTTAACAAACCTTGCATACATTATACTATCACCATAACCCTGTTCACATTGAACCAATATCACTTTATCTTTAAGGTCTTTTTTATTTTTTAACAACTTATCAGGAGGTAACATTGGTGGATATAATGCAGGTTTTGTCTCTTTATTAAATCGTTGTAAGAAATACTTATAACCCTTCTTAAAATCGCCATTACGGATTAAAAAACATCCATAATCAAAACAATCATTATTTGATGGATTGATTTTTAATATTAAATTATAATACTTGTCGGCATTCTTAAAATCTCCCAACTTGCTATATATTAAAGCAATATTTCTAATAAATGTTTTTGAATTTGGATTTAACTCATAAGCTTTTAAGAAATAGCTTAATTGCTTATCTAAAAACTTATCATTGTAATATGTTGAATACAAATGACCTAATGTATTATAGACCAAAGCATCATTAGAATTATGTTTTATATATCTTTCATAACGTTCGATTGCTTCCGGAATTTTATTAAACTTAAAATATAACAAATCAGCAATTACATAATCCGCACGAACTTTATCTTCTGTTGATTCTTCATATTTTTTCAATATTTCCATTGCTAAATCAGTTTCTTTTAATTCTGCTAAGCAATCAATTAATCTTATAAAATCACCTTCTTCTAAAGTTGAATTATTGAAAATGTTCTTATATTTAACCATTGCCTCATGCCAGTTCTCATCTTTAAATAACTGGTTAGCTTTTTTTAATTCTAAATCTAAATACGGAGTCATAATACTTGTTGGCAAAGGTGAATATTGAAGAATCTTCTTATAAACCTCTACTCCATATTTAACATCATCATTCATTGATAATCCGGCAGCAACACCAATATTCAAACCTAAAATTAAATCTTCTGAATTAGGAATCGGATCACCTAAACTTATAAATGATGTATCTAATGCTAGTTCTAAATACTTTTTATAATTATCATTATCTTTTTTAGACTTATATATTAAACTTATTAAATGTAAAATAGAACTATCATTTTTTACTTTACTTACATAAATCAAATAATGCTCAAGAGCTTTATCTTTATTGTTAAAATAAAAGTAATATATATTTCCAATATTTTTTTGATATTTAATACTTTGTGTTAAATTATATAAGTTTTTATATGCTGTGATTAATTTCTTTAAATTTTGCGCATTTAAATTTTGTTCGTGCAAAATATCATTTACTATATCATTATTTTCACGAATTGAATTCACAATATTCAAATTTAACTTTGTATCATTTTGCATAAACATATTATATCATTAATCTTTAATCTGGAAAACACATTTTGAACAATGAGCTTTAGGATGCAGCATTAAATTGTCTTCTAAATCATACATTTTTGCAATTCTAGTAACTAGAATGTTCCCACACATTGGGCAATATATCTCTTTTTCTCTAGCTAATATTTTTTGTTTAATTTCATCAATTATTTCATCTGAAATAATTTTTGTATTAATATTTCTTTCATATTTTTGTATGTCTGCAGGTTGACATTTTAATGCTTTAGCAAGTTTTTGACGAATTGTAACAGGCAAGAATAATTCCTTGCCTGATTCAATATCTTCGATTGTAGAAATATCAATCCCGCTTTTCTTAGCCAATCCGAGTGATGACATTCCTAGTTGTTCACGTCTTTGATTAATAAAAGATGATAAAGTTTCCATATTACCTACTTAATAAATATATTTTGTATTCTGCAGGCATTAACTTACCTATATTCAAATCTTTCAAAGGTGTAGATAATTGTTCTTCAACATAATCTATACCATTAAATCTATACTCAGATACTATCTCATAATCACAAGGTAATGTTAAATTTTTATCAAATACCTCACGACCTTCTTTTATCTCAGTATATGAACGTCCATTTTCTTCTACTAAAATCTTTTCAGTTGGAGAAACATTATTTGCAACAACTAATAATGCATTTTTTACACCTTCTTTAGATATTTGCCAAACTGTAAATCCATCATCATCTTGTCTTACAACATGAGCTTCTCCATTTACAATTACATCATTGTTTTTTACAAACCTATCAATTGCATCAAACCTAGCAAAGAAATCATCATTGCGTTCTCTTACCATAGATATTTCAGAACCTATAACTCTTTCTATACCTGTTTTGGTAAATGATTCATCACCATCTATATACAATACAGGTCTTTGAGCATTTTTACCACCTGGTAAAAACTTATATTTGAACCATTTAAATAATGCACCATCAAATCCTAATTGACCTGGATATCTATCAATTGCTTCAAATTCTCCATCTTGGTTGTTATAAGTTTTTAAAATCCCTAATTTTGATTTTTTATTTGATTCAATATTATAATTTGATAATTGAGTATTATCATCTACAATTGCTTGAGGAGTCTTGAAACTTTGAGAAACAATATCATTTCCCCATAGTAAATCAAATCCCATATCTTCATGGTATTCCTTCAAGTAATTATCCCATAACATATACTCAGCAAGAGTTGCAAAATATAAAACATGTTCTTTCATTTCTGAATTTAACATTCCTAATACTTTTCTTGGAGCCCTATAACTTATTGGAGTTCCATTATCCTCTGATACGGCATCCACAATATGATCAATATGGTCAACTCTAAATCCATCAAAATTATAATCTTTTTGAAGTTTTTTCATTGCGTTAATAAAATAATTAACTACCTCATTATTAAATTTGCCATCTTCTAAACAAACAAAATAATATGGAGTTTGACAATCCAAGTTAGCAAATTCTGACACGTCCTCACCCTTATAATCATAATGCTTAAATACAGGATAAGAACCACATTCACTCATTTTATCAAATATTGGAACACCTGCTGAACACCAAGCTCCACCTGGGGCAGGCCACATTCCTTCACTTATTAATAATTGAATTATTACACTTTGATTTTCAATGTCTGATTCTTCTAATTTCTTATGTGTATGTAGAATTGTAGAAATGATTGTTTTTACTTTCTTATGCAATTTATCTTGAATTGATTTCTCTAACATTGCATTTGATAGGTATTTTTTCTCATCTAACATTTTTTCATCAATTTTTCTGTAAATATCTTGATAATAATCTGTTAATGTTCCAATTCCACCGCGCAAAGATTGCTTATATAAACCTTTAACTATCTCTAAATCATCTGAGTTAATATCTGATAATTCATTACATACTTTATCTAAAGATTTTTCTAATTCTTCAATCAAACCATTTATATCAAACCATCTTGCTATATAAGGATGAGATAATACAGCCTTCGAATACCTACCGGTTTGAGGAAGAATATCATATATTACAGGGTGACCTGCTAATTGAGCCAACATTATAAAGTTCTTAACCTGCTGTTCAACATCTTGTCCGGTTAATTCTGTTAAATCCTTATCCTCTAAATTTGGACTAACATCTGATGATGTTGGTAAATATGCACAACCAAATTCTCTTGGATGGAATGGTATTAAATATATTGTTGTATTAAAAATTCCATTAGATAAATTACCTGTTGGTAATATTGCTAATTGTCTTAACCAATCCATAAATTTACCCGGTTCTTCAGATTCATTTCCGTTGCCTAAACCAGCTAAATTTATTAGTTTTATATTATGACCTTCTTTTTTTATCCAATCAGAATTCGTAACGTTATTTCTTGCTAATACACTTGGATTGGCAAACATGAATTTACCTAAAGTGTCCATTACATTATTTGCTTTCCATTTATATTCCAGAGCATATAAAACTTCAGTATTACTTAATTCAGCTAATGCTTTTGAATAAGAATAAGGAATATAACCATATTCATTCATCAAATCACGCAAAACCTCTTTTCGCTCATCTGAAATTGTATCAAAACTATACTTCTCTTTTAATTTTGAATAAAATTCATTTAAAAGTTGTGAGTTGTTAACCTTTGTTTCCTTTTTAAATAAAAAATCTAGCATTGATAATATACTCCTTTATTTTTCTGATAGTATCGTATCATAGCTAGAAAAGATTTACAAACAAATGTTTACATATATATACAAATAATATAGATTGCTTATAACCTAGTTAGATAAATCTTCTGAATAAATTACAGAAGATAGTATTGCAACCATTGTCCAAAAAACTATTTGAATTTGAGGTCTGAAAAATACAGTATCAACCATTCCGTGTATCATTACCCCGCAAATAGAAACAAATGCAGCTGATGCTAGTATTACTTGTTTTAAGTCTTTTGAATGGTATATATATTTACCCCCATCAATTATTAATGTAAATAAAAATCCTAAAAATGCTAATAATGCAAAAATTCCACTTTCTACAGCAGTTTCTAAATAAATATTATAAGCGCTTAGAGCATCAAAACCTGTTTTCATATATAAACCATATATTTCTCTAAAGTTTTGGTTTCCCATTCCAATACCTAATAACCAATTATCCTTAAACATATGAACAGCCGCTTGGTAAACATTAAACCTAAAAGAATTTGAACTGTCAGCTCTCATTGCAAATATAGAAAATACCCTTGCTCTTAAAGATGATATTGTTAATATTGCAAAGGTTGAAACTCCTACAACAAATGATATTAAGCTAAAATATATTTTTTTATATGTAGGCCAGAAAAATTTCAAACTTATAATAAAAACTAAAGAAGATATTAAAAATAATCCAATATATGAACCTCTACATCCTGTTAAAAATATTGTAACAGCTGCTAAAACAGATAAAACTCCAAAAAATAACCCTCTTTTATATTTTTTTTCATAAATATTATAAGCGCAAAGTCCTAAAACAGAGCCAATTCCTGCAACTAAATACCCACCTAATAAGTTTGGATTTAGAGGTTGTAATGTTCCATACACCCTTGTCATTACTTCTTCAGGGTTTAAACGAGAAGTATCTTGCCAACCAGAAATTTCTCCGACTTGGATAAAGTTCTGACTTAACCCCACTAATGATTCAAAAGTTATACACCCTGCCATACATAATAATATAGGGATAATATTTTGTTTATTATTTTTCAAATGATGCACAACAGAAAGATAAAAACTTAAATATATAAAAGTTTTGAAGAATCCTTTTAAACTTAAAGCCAAAAGACTTGAACCTGCAACACTTACTATTAGTAGCATAAAATATATTAATAGAAATATTTCAAATTTCTCGCACTTAAATTTATCTGTTGGATTTGTAATTACTCGGACTATTGTCAACAGAAAAGTTGAAAAACACAAGTACCCTGAAACATCAGAGCTTAAAAATGTTGAAAATATAAATGTCGCAAGTATTGATATTAATATTAATAAATCTATTTTTTTTAGTATTACACTTGATTCATAAATATACTTAAACGGAATATGAATCAAATCCAACAATTTATTTAAAAGCATATTAACCTTCTAAAATTTCTATATCTGAAACAGTTCCGGTAAGTTTATATGTTTTACCTTCTAAAGTAATAGGTAAACCTATTTTAATCTTATTACCTCCAACTACAGCACCGTCTTTTGTAATTTTTGCAGTATCTGTAACTTTAACAGAAATATCATAAGTATTAGGTTGGCTTGCATCCGGAACTAGCTTATAGCCATTTGCATTATTTGATGAAATTGTAGTCATTTTTTGAGTTGATTCAACATTAATTACTTTCAAATCAGAATAAGGGACATTTCTGATGCTAATAAATGTTGTTTCATCTTTTTTTATAGGGATATCACCATCTGTTAAAGTAACCCCCCTTAGATAAACATTAAAGTTAATTTGTGATGTAGCTTCTATTTGTTTTGATGCTGTTTCTCTATAATGTTTTATTGTTATAATACCTACAAAAATTGCAAGAATAATTCCTAAAATTATTATAATATCAACGAACTTATTAAATTTCATATTGCTCTCCTAATTCATTATTATTTATTGATTCTTTGCTCAATCATTTCCTTTATTTCAGAAATAGTCGTCGTTGCACAGCCAAATTGCTTCACAACAATACTTGCTGCAATATTTCCAATAATCGCAGCATAAACAGGTTCTGCACCTGCCGCAAGCGCTAGAGTATAAACAGCAGTAACTGTATCACCTGCACCTGTTACATCAAAAACTTCTGCTTTATTAAATACAGGTATTTTGGTAAAAACATCATTCTTTTCAAATACTGCCATTCCACCGGATCCACAAGTAACTAAAACAAATTCTGCATTAGTATCTTCTAATAATTTTTTCCCTGCTCGTTTTAAATCATCTGTATTTTGAACTTCAAAACCAACATACTTTTGAGTATCAGGTAGATTTGGAGTCATTGATGTTACATATTGATATATGTCCAAATCTTTTTGTGCATCAACAACAACAATTTTATTATGTTTCTTGCATAGTTCAATGGTCTTTTTTATAACATTATCAGTTAATGTTCCAATATGATAGTTAGATAATATTACTGCATCATGTTCTGGAATTGCTTTTTCTAAGTTTGTAATTATTTTTGACTCAGTTTCGTCTGATAAAGGTTCATCTGTTTGTCTATCAATTCTAACAATTTGTTGAGTTATTGATTGGAAACACGAACCTGAAATTCTTGTTTTTGTAACAGTTTTTCTTGATGCATCTTCTACTAAATACTCACAGTTAACATTTGCTTCTTTGAAAGCATTTATTAAATCTTCAGCTTGGTAATCTGTGCCAATAATTCCAATTACACTAATTTTACCATTATTTATTGTAGAAACGTTATGAGCAGCATTTGATGCGGCACCTAAAATATGTTTTGTATGTGTATGTTTTAAAATTAACACAGGTGCTTCTCTTGATATTCGTTCTGTATTTCCGTAAACCATTTCATCAATCGCTAAATCACCAACTACCAAAATTTTAGGTTTATCTAATTGTTCAACTAATTCTATTAATTTAGTTTTATCTACTTTCATGTTCCCTCAACTCATTGAATATTTTAAAAATACATTGTATAATTTATATTATAATACAAAAAGAGAGAGTTAAACCCTTGGATAACGAAAAAGATAAACAAAACAAATTAGATGATACGGACAATAATGGTATTATCCCCATAAAACCGGCAAAAATATTTAATAGCAATGATTCCATTGAAGTTAATAATCTTATAAATTTATCTAATACAGATATTACCCCTGACATTTTAGCTCAATTAGAAGCCAGAGCCAAAGAAGAGCAGAAAAAGATGGACATGGCTGATAAAGAATTAAAAAAAGCCGAAGAAGAAGAACAAAAAGATTTAAATATACCTGAAGGATTGCCGGCAGAAGATGGTGCTGTAAATATTACTGCAGACATTCTTGAAAGACCTATTAATAATGATAATGACTCATATTCTAATAATGCTTGGGTAATAAACAATCACAAACAAGAAGAAATTGATCCATTAGAAGAAGCAAAATTAAATGCAGTATACAAAAAATACGTTATTTATATAAATAATGAAAACGAAAAATTTATTGATTCTTTATCGATTGAAGAACGAAAAAAATTAATTAATAAAGTTTTATATGAACAGAATATTATATCTGAACAAAAAAAAGCTGAATTAAAAAAGAAAGAAAGTACAATTAAAACTTTTATTAGTATTATAACTTTTTTGATTGCAGTTCCTGTAATATATATGATTTTTAATGTTTCAATGGAAGCAACAATTCAAAACTACAGACACTCAAAAACTAATTTTGAAGTACTTTATAAAGAAACAGGAAAAATTAAAATTAATCAATAATTATGCAACAGCAATATTTTTAACACCATTTGATTTTTCTAAAATCGCATTTAGTTGCATTTGTTCTTTAATCATTTTTTTTGTTTGAAAATCTTTTTCTGTAGTATTTTTTGTAATTAATTTACCTGCTTTTTGACCTAAAGCAAAACCGGTACAAGATCCTACTACAAATATTGCAGCTTTTAATATTCCTGTTAATCGATTTGTTGGTACTTTATTTAAAAATTTTGTTGTTGCTAAAAATGCTTTAGTTTCTTTTGCAAGATTAGCCAAAAACTTATTATTAATATATTTTGCAGGTTTTCCATTTAAACCTAAATTTGATTTAATAACCCCTTCTACAGCAAACATGCCAGCCATTGCAGCACCTTCTTGAATTAATGAAGATTTTTTATCTTCGGCATTTAATACTCTTGCACCTGCTGCAACACATAATAGTGGATTTACTAATTCTCCTGCAATATTAGCTCCCTTTGATGCCCATTCTAACATTTTACTTGTTTTTGCACTTGAATTTAATGTTCTTGATAAAGCATCAACATACTTAGATCCACGTGTTGTTTCTCTTACTACTTTTAAGGTATCATTAGCAGTTGTAACATCTTGACAATAAGAAGTAACTTTACGTTCCAAACGATCAGCACGGGTATAATTATTCCCCTTTTCTGAGTTTGTATAGGCAAACCATCCTTTTCTTAATGCATTTGCTAGAGCTACAGTCATTTCTACCTACAAAAATTATTTACACACACTTATATAAAGTGTTTTTGTATTACATTTTTGCTAGTATTAAAAATATTGTTACAAAAATTCAAACATTAATGTAAACAAGTTGTAAACCCTGTTGTAATAATCACTTTTTCATACTTATCGGCCAACTTTATTATTTCTTGAGTTACACCTGGTAATATAAACATTGATACTCTATTTTGTATAGCAGCATTAAAATCTGAAATAGTAATAGGTAAATCTGATGCCATCACAGATTCTTTAGCTGTATCACAAGAATAATTCATCGCAAACTCTGTTGATTGACTTTGCAAACCTTGAGCTATTGCTAATGTTTTAAAATTCTTTGCAACAACTATTGCATTACTTTTTACATATTTTGCAACCTTCCATGCAAATATAGCATCTTCTATCTGTTCAACCTGTGGTTTTATTTTAGTAACTACCTTGAAATTATCTTTACTCAATTCTGTTTTATTTACTTCTTGTACTAATGTGCCAAATGGAGTTATTACGATTTCTTCATCAATATAATTTTTAAAATCCTTTAGTGGAGTATTAAGTTTTACATATCTGATAGAATTTTTTTCAAAAACTTCTAATGCATCATCACTATAAGATGGAGCAATAATTAAATGTCCGGCATTTAATTGCATAGCAGTTTTTTTATCTACACAATCTGTAAATGCTACAACCCCAGATAATGCATCAATTGGATTACAGTCAATAGCTTTGACCAAAGCATCAGATAAATCTGTACCTAATGCAACTCCTGTTACTTGAGTATTTTTTGTAATTACAGCACCTTTTACATCATAAAATTCTGATGCAATCTCTAATGCTTTTGTTAAACCTATAATATCATTATAAGTCAACTCATATTTGGTTTCATAATCGACTGTTTCATGCGTTTTATTTAATGAAGCCAATTGTTGTTTATTTGCCCCATGTTCTAATTGTTTAATAAATTCAAAATTAATATTGTCCATTTATATTTCCTTATACTTATACTTAATTTTAATTAGCATTTACGACCGGATTCTGTACCGGTACAGGAGCAGGTATTGGAGCTGATACTCGAGATTGCTCTGATTGAGATGGGACAGCTGAAGGTTTAGCCACTCCTACACTTTGATTTTGTTCTATTGGTTTAATAACATTTGGATTTACATGTTCAATTTGATTTACAGGAACCATTGGAACTTCATCAATTTGCTCATCTTCTATTCTTGATTCATTTGACTGACCTTTAGAACTGGAAGATGTCAATTTAGGATTAATTGATTTTGGATTCCCGTCCAATTGAACTTCAGGATACTCAAAATCACCACTACCGATACTATCTACTGCAACTTTCATAATATCACGCCATATAACAGCAGGAACACTACCCCCTGTTAGACCTCCCATTTTTGTATTATCATCATTTCCGACCCATACACCTGCAACAATTGTTGGAGTATAACCTACAAACCAAGCATCTTTATAATCATCAGTTGTTCCGGTTTTACCTGCTGCAGGTTTACCTATTCTTGCAGCTGCACCTGTACCTCTTTCTATTACAGTTTCTAACATTGCAGTCATTATTGCTGCGGTATCAGTACTTAAAACTTTTGTAATTCTTGGTCTGGATGCAGAGTATAATACTTTTCCGCGAGAAGATTCTATTCGTTCTATACCATAAGGTTCAACTTTAAAACCTCCATTTGCAAAAACTCCATATGCTCTTGTTAATTCATATAATTTAACACCATTTGAACCTAAAGCAATTGTATAGTCATATTCTAATGGAGTTGTTATACCCATAATTCTTGCAATTTGAATTACTGCTCGAACTCCAACATATTGAATTAATCTTGCAGCACAAACATTGGAAGATATCATTAAAGCCTTGTATACAGGGATTTGACCTCTATATTTGTTACCATAGTTATGAGGAGTCCAAGTTCCAGCTGAAAAAGGTTTATCATCAATTAGATCGTTTGGAGAAACCCCTTTTTCTACGGCTGCTGTATATATAAATGGTTTAAACGCAGAACCAGGGGGACGAACAGCTTGAGTTACCCTATCATATTGACTCTTTGAGTAATCTTTACCTCCTGCGTATGCTAATATTTTGCCGTCTACAGGTGAAAATACAAAAACGGCAGCTTGATTTTTATCTCCTCGTAAGCCATATGCATTCATATCTGATACTATAGCTTCATTTGTCTTTATCTGTGTTTTATAATCTAAGGTCGTTATGATTTTATAACCACCTTGGCTAATTTCTTGTTCTGAAAATCCAAGTTTTTCTAATTCCTGCATTATCCTATCACAGAAATATGGGGCTTTATTTAACAGATAAGATTGAGGCATTGTTGTCAAATGAACCTTTTCTGCTTGGGCCTTTTCCATTGTTTCTTTATCAATATATCGCATTTTATACATTCTTAATAATACCTGATTTCTACGTTTTACGGCTAAATCAAGATTATTGAATGGTGAGTAAATTGATGGAGCTTGTGGTAAACCCGCAATTAAAGCCATTTCTGCTAGTGTTAATTGATTTAGGTGCTTTGCAAAATATATTTGGGCTGCACCTTCTACCCCATAAGCACCTGAACCTAAATAAACATTATTTAAATACATTGTAAGTATTTGGTCTTTTGTTATTGATTTTTCTATTTGAGCTGCAATAATAATTTCTTTTATTTTTCTACTGAAGGATTGCTCATTAGATAAAAATAACATTCTTGATAATTGTTGAGTAATTGTACTACCACCTTGTACAACTCTTCCTGCAATAGCATTTTCTACTACAGAACGAGCTACACCGCATAAATCATAGCCCGGGTGATTATAGAAGTTTTTATCTTCTGTCGCAACAATCGCTTCTTTCAATTCTTTTGGAATTTCATTTGCTTCTACTTTTGAAAATGTACAAGCATTAAAAGTTTTTATTACTTCACCATCAGATGATAAGAACTTAGTAACCATATTAGGTTTAAAATCTGATAGATTAGCAATTGGAGGAAGTATTGCAAGATATAATTTCAATGCAACTATACCGGCTAATACACAAGCTACTCCTACTATAAATAATCTTTTTATATTATCAAAAAATGAATCATTTTCATTATTAGAACGACTCACTTTAGTATAACTTTTAACTCTCTTTGGTACTGAATATTTAGACATAAATATCCCCTTCTATACACTCCTTCTTCATGCTAATATTGTACCAAAAAAAACTTATGTGAGTATAATGTTAAGCATGCTTGATTTTTTTGAAAATATTAAAAATGAATTTTTATCTTATTTTGTTCCGGAAAAAGTAGAATACACTATTGAAGGGGAATGTAAAAAATGCGGAAAATGTTGCAATTATATGTATAGTTTTGATACTTATACAGAAAAAGAATTTAAATTCATGCAACTTTTATTTCCTTCTTACCGAAGATTCTATATAAAAGGTAGAGATGAAAACGGGAATTTAATTTTTGCCTGCAAATATGTAACAGATGAAGGTCTTTGCTCTGTATATTCAAAAAGACTTCCTATGTGCAAAAAATACCCTGCCAAAAAAATTTATTATCCAGGAGCTCTACATGAAGGCTGTGGATATAAAATTGTAAAAAAATCTTTCAATGATTATTTGAAATAGTTAAGCAATATATTTTTGAATTGCCAATTTATCAAAAACTTCTATACTATCTTTTGAATGAATAAAAATCATTGAACTTATTAAGGACTTGAATGACTGAAAATCTTCAAATCCCATTTTTTCTCTTAAATCTGTCATGTTATTTGCCATAAATTCTGTAATTATTGTCTTATCGTTATAGACAAGTTCTGACAAATAATCGAATGCTTGTTTTGTTTTTACTCCTTCTAAATAAACAATGTCAGGAGATTGAAATTCTATAAATCTTAATGCTTTATCTAAATTGAAACCTACATTTTCATTTAATTCACATTGGTGAACATTTTTTAAATTATATTTTGATAATGATTCAATCGTCATTATATTTTTATTATATTTTACAGCTTCTAATAATAAAGAATATACTATATGAGTTTTGCCACTCAACTGAGAACCACAAACTAATATAATCCCGGGTTTTGCCAAGGAATCTTGTAATAACTTTCTTTGACGTTCATCTTTAATTATTTCCACTAAATCTTTTGGTGGTTTATATATTTTTAATGCAATTCTTTCTCCAACAATTGTTGGAAATGCTGAAATACTTGCTACCAAAGTAGTTTCATCAACTTTAAAGTTCAATTTCCCCAATTGCGGAACTTCACAAACTGATGGATCTAAATTAGATAAAAGTTTTAATTTTGATACAAATGATGTAACCAAAATCAATGGAATTGTTCCTTTTGACCAAGCATCATTTTGTTTTTTAAATACAACATTTAAACCTTCATCTACTTGTTCAAAATACAATTCATGTACACCTTCAAACAATGCTTGTTTTAAAATTGCTCTAATAATCTTTTGTATATGTTCTTCTGATAAATCATCTTTATGAAGTTCATCACGCCAATCAAAAGATGCATCATACTCATTTGTAAATATTTTATCAACTGTATCTGAGGTCTTATAATACTCATCTATTTTATTCAATATACTAGCTTCTGATGCTAATACTGGTTCTATTGAGCATTCAGCTGTTTCCATAATTTTATCAACAACAAATAAATCTAAAGGATCTGTCATTGCAACTGTTAGAACATCTTCTATTTTAAATAATGGAATTATTTTATATTTTGAGGCATCAGAAAAACTTATATATTTTAAACAATTTACATCTAATGAGTAATCATCTAAATTGACATATGGTATATGTAATTTTTGCTCTAAGAATTTTAACAGAGTTTCTTCTGATAATATTCCCGAATTTATAAGAGCTTGCCCAATATTAATATTTTCTGCATTAGCAATATTTTCAGCTTGTTCCAAAACCTCATACTGAACCAAACCGTCTCTTACAAGTTCATATTTCCATTTCTCTAATGTCTTATTAGTTACTACTTCCATTTAAGCCTTCTTATTATATATTATTATTTATTTATATATTCATTAACTCTTTGAACAACATAATCTAAATCAAAAGGTTTTGTAATATATTCATCAGCCCCTGTTTCTTCACCTATTAATTTATCTTCTTCTTGAGAACGCGCTGTCACCATTATTATTGGTATATCTTTATATTTTTTATCATATTTTAACAATCTGCTAATTTTATATCCATTAATTTTTGGCATCATTACATCTAAGATTATTAAGTCAGGGGCTAATTCCTTAGCCATTCTTAAACCATCTTCACCATTATATGCACAGTAACAAGTATATCCGCTCACCTCAAGAACAAATTTTAAACTTTCTACGATATCTTGTTCATCATCTACGATTAGAATTTTTTTCATCGGATACTCCTTCTACAACATATGAGTACATTATATCACAGTTTTTATACTTTTCTGCATTTTGACTTATTACATCATTAATTCTCTTTTGCAAAAATTCTGCAAATGTCTTATTCCCATCTACTATCGCTATGGATAATATTGAATTTTCTGCGTCTTCCTCTATTAAGGAATTCCTTAAATAAGCTTCATTAAATACTTTTTCATCATTTATTAATGAGTTCATAGCTTTGCTATTTGTTTTTATTTTTATTGATAAAAGTGTTGAATTCTTTTCCTTAGCTTTTTGCAACAATTGTTTTTTTGTTAGTAAAAATTTAGTTTTTGATGTTAACACAGGGACTACAAAATAAAAATTTGACCCTTTATTAACAACACTATCACACCATATTGCACCATTATGTGCCTCTATCAATTGTTTTGCAATCGCCAAACCTAATCCGGAGCCACCAACTTGTCTTGATAGAGAATTTTCTATTTGTTGGAATTTATCAAATACTTGTCTTAAATTATCTTTATCAATTCCAATACCTTGATCTGACACACAAACTTGAACATAATCACCTGACAATCTTTCAATATCAGACTTAAAACATTCTTCTGTTTGAATGTCTTTTGCATTAACGATTGTTGTTGTTATTTTTATATTTCCATTATTCGGAGTAAATTTGATTGCATTTGATACCAAATTGGTTAGTACTTGTTCTAGTCTGTTTGTATCTGCATAAATCGCTAAATCGGAATTATCTGTATTTACATACTCTAATTGAATATCTTTTTCTTTAGCCATACTTTGAAGATTATTTTTAACATATTCAATTACAGGTAATATACTTGCATTTGTATATTTAAAATCTAACTTTCCGGCTTCTATTTTGGATATATCCAATAAATCATTAATTATACCTGACAATCTTACAACATTTCTTTTTGCCATATCTAAAAATTTAACGGTATTTTCGTGCAACTCACCTGTTTTACCACTTATTATTATATCTAATGAATTTTTTATTGTTGTTAAAGGGGTTCTTAATTCATGAGATACGATTGATATGAAATCGGACTTTAAACGTTCTAATTTTTCCAATTTTTTATTTGTATCAATTATTTCTTGATACAATATTGCACTCTTTAAAGGTAAAGAAACTTGTTGAACAATTGTTTGAAAACAGGTAGAATCCTCTAAAGTAAAATCTGTTTCTCTAAATATTTCGGTAAATCCATGACAATCGTTATTTACATCAATAAAAGATAATAAATTATCAAAATTTAATACTTCAAAATCATAATCCGAAATTGCATATTTAACTTTTTTTTCAACAATTATATCATCAATATTTATATCAAAATTGTTTGCAGAATTTCTTGATTTGTAATTCATTACAGCTCGCAATTTTAATGACTCAACAAGTCTTTCTGATGGATTATACGTAGAATCTATCAATAACACAGGTTCTTTTGTATTTTTAAACGTTAAGGTACATAATAAATTGTAATTTAATGATTTTTCAATTCCATCATTCATTATCGATATTAATTGTTCTTTATCTAAACTCCCTGATAAATTTGATGTTGTTGTGTATAAAACATTTAATTGATATAAACTGTTTGCTAATTCTTTATTTGATTTAGCTAATTTCACCAATGACTTTTTAGTCTTTAAACAAGAATTTATTGATGCTTTTAATACGGTTGGCGAAAAAGGATAAGATATAAACATGTTTGCGTGATTTAGAATATCTTTTGTAACCTCTTTCTTGTTTAAAATTAAAATTGTGATAACATTAAATTCCTTAATTTGTCTGTATAAATACTTAAAATCAACAACTTCTATATCACAATCAAATATTACAATATCAGGATTTTCAACTTTTAAAATATCAATTATTAAAGTCTCATCACAACTTACAAGCAACTCTTGACCTGATAGAATTGCTTTCATATCTTTTTCATAGCTGTTATTTTCTGTCACTAGTAATACTTTTGCCATATTACTATGGTAACAATAAAACAAATAAGAGCAAATTCTTTACATTTCTATATAGGCTAATCTAACTGATAAAAAAGATTAGTGAATCGGGTAATATTCAAAATATCTGGTTTTTTGTTAAATATAATCATTAAATCTTTTTCATACTTCCAGCTATTCTTAATTCCAAGAGACGTTATCGTCTCTTTTTTTTTATAAAAAATTATCTTATTACTCTACGTTCCAACCAACGAACACAACGAGTTGGGATATTTTCATTCTCAGCATTAATTGAATCAACTAAAATAGTTTTACAACCTAGTAATTTTCCTGCTACTATATCTGTTAAAGGTCTATCACCAACCATTACAGCTTCTTTAGGTGATACTCCTAAACTTTCAAGATATTTTTTCATTTTCTTTGGATTAGGTTTTGAAGCGTGACCAATTACATCAAAGTCTGAAATATTTTTTACTTTATTGATATATTCCTCTGATTTATTATTTGATATAACTGCAATAGAAAATTTTTCCTGCACTTCTTTTAACCATTCTTCTGTTTCAGGACGATAACAACCTGATTTTGATATCATTATAGTACTATCTAAATCAAACATTATAACTTTTATTCCTTGATTTAATAGTTCATCTAAATCTATATCATATACACACTTTAAGTTATAATCAGGTTTAATTATCATTATTTTTTATCCCTACAGTTCTTATTATTGCATATTTATAATCTTTTATTTCATCTTTAAATTTAATAAAAAGCTCATCATTAGTATTTGCAAATTCTAATAACTCACCTTCATTATTTTTGATTTCAATTGCTTGAGTAATAAATTTTTCAGATGGAGAAATAACTTCTATGTCTGTATTTACATAAAATTTATTTTTTACTTTTACTTTATAAATATCTTCAGATTTATCCCAAACCTCACATAAGAAATCTGCGCCTGCTAAACCTTTAGATATATTATAACTGTATCCGTCCGCTGGATACTCTCCATCTCCTAGATAAAAACCTGTTGTGTATCCTCGATTTCCAACTTTTAATAATTCATCATAATATTGAGATAAATCAGCATCTCTATTTTCAAATACTGTATCAATTGCTTCTCTATAAGCTTTTGCAACAGCTGATACATAATAAAGACTCTTTGTACGTCCTTCAACTTTTAAAGAATCAACACCTGCATCAATTAATTTACCTAAATGTTTAACTAAACATAAGTCTTTTGTACTCATAATATGAGTACCTCTTTCATTCTGTTCTATCTCATAATATTGACCAGGTCTTGTTTCTTCAACAAGTTTATAACTCCATCGGCAAGGTTGACAACAATTCCCTTGGTTTGCTTCTCGTTCACCATTTGTCATATAGTCACTTATTAAACAACGACCTGAGAAAGACACGCATTGAGCCCCATGAACAAAAACCTCTAATTCCATATCCGGAACTTGTTTTTTTATTTCTGCAACATCTTTTATTGGTAATTCTCTTGCTAAAATAGAACGAGTTGCTCCTAAATCTTGCCAGAATTTTACTGCTTCATAATTTAATGTATTTGCCTGAGTACTCACATGTATTGGGGTATTAGGCATATATCTTTGCGCAATACGCATTATACCTATATCACTAATAATCAATGCATCAGGATTAGAATCTTTTATTCTATCCATACAAGATTCTAAAAGTTTAATATCTCTATTAAATGCAAAAATATTTAACGTTAAATATGCCTTTTTACCTAATGAATGGGCTAAATCAATAGCTTGTTTTAGGTTATCCATCGTTATTAATTCACCTTTTCTCATTGCTCTAAGGCTAAAATCAACAACACCTAGATAAACGGCATCTGCACCATATCTAATAGCATATTCTAACTTTTCTAAATTGCCGGCAGGCATTAATAATTCAGGTTTAATCATAGTTAAATATTATCATAAAAATAATTTTGATAAATAAAGTATTAATTATGATTATTTATAAATAGCATTTTCTTTCTTGCCCTTCAACTCCTGCATATAACTCTACATATTGTTTAGCAGGGCTTGAATCTATTTTGGTTAATAAAACTTCTTCAATTTGGAAAAATCCGACATCTCCTGACATTTCAATATCAATTTTTATAGGCTTTCTTTCGCCACGATGTATTCCTATTCGATTGATTGCATTTGCTGAATATTTATGAATATCTCCAACTCGTGGAGTTTTATTAATTGATAAAGGTATTCTTGCGCGCCCCTTAGTCATATCACAACCGTCTGCAATCAATAAAATACCTGCTTCAATAGAATGTATTTTTCTTGATGACATATGACCTATAATAGCTTCTGTTGCAACGGATTTTATTATTACTCGTTTGTGTAAATCATCAGGATACATATGCATTAATGCTCTATCAAATAATGGCTGTGCTAACATTACAGACATTTCTTCGTGCCCTTGTCTACCTATAGCCATTCCTAAATCATGCATCATGCCAGCCAAAATAACTGCTGACATACTATCTTCAAATGTTCCAATTTCTTCTTTTTCTAATGATGTTGGAATTCCTGTTTCATGAAGAATTTTAAGCATTTTGATAGCATTACCGACAACTTGACGCATATGTACAGGTCCGTGATCGTTATATCCTAAACGCTTGATTGATACATTATTTGCATATTCTTGTAATTCTTGTAATTCTAAATCATTAAATAAATACTTAACTAATTCCAAACATTGTGGATATTTTTTTAGTCTATCTAATATTTTAGATTCAGTAATGTGTTCTTTTACAGATTTCATTTAATATTACCTCATATATTTAATTATAACGTTAAATTTAGCTTTTAGCAAACCTAGGATTATTCTTTAGCAACATTTTCTATTAAATTAGCAAAAAAAATCTTTATAAGTTTTGTTATTTATACAATGCAAGTTAATAACATCTCTACAATTCAGTACTATAATAAAATTAACTCTAATAAATGTATTGAACACATTTATGATACTTCTTTACCCCACAATAACAATACCATTTACAATTATGGTATTAATTTTCATGGAAAAATAAACAAAGAGTATTTTATTAATATATTAACTAAAGATCCAATAAAAGAATTTAAAACTTTTTCGAAAGAAGAATATTTAAAATTAACCGAAAATCAAAAGAATAAATTAAGAGCTGAATACAAACAATTAGAAGAAGAAAATCCATACTTATATCAATCAATGGGAGAAATACACGCATATGCAGCAGAATGCCTAAAAAAAACTTTCGATAAAAGATTTGGAAAAAACAATTATATTGTACTACCTATTGGGCGTTCATTATCCAGTATTGGGAAATCTCTAGAATTAAAAATAGGAAAAGAACATGTTATAAATATTCCATTAAGTGGAGCTAGCCAATATTTTTCACCTACACCAACAAAAGAAGCTTATGAATACTACACAAACAGGTTAAAGAATGATAAAGGATTAAATGATTTCCTTAAATTTCTGGAAGAAAAACATATTAGTAAAAAAGATATTGAAACATCAAATAAACATTATATTTTAATAGACTATTGTGTATCAGGATTTTCTCTAAAAGGAGCTGAACAACTATTTAAATCAAATTTAGTATGCGGGAATAAAAAAAATAATATACATGCTGTTGATTTTATTAGTTTACTTAATAGATTTGATGAATCTATAATTAATTCTTCAATAAAAAAAGATTCTACAAAAACAAATATTCACAGCAAATTAGAAAATATACTATATGAATCTGAATATAAGCCTTTTGCTTTTATCGGAAACTCATATTTTTTAAATGAAACTACTAATGCTTCAAAAGCAATAATAAATTCAAATGCAATACCTCGAGACACAAAACTTGCTTGGTTCAACCTAATTGATAAAATAATGACAGGAAAAGGAAACTTTGATGTTAAACTAAAATCTAATATTCAAAAAGAAATCGATAAAAATAAATACCCAAAACAAAATATTGAAATATGGAATACTCCTAAATCTCAATACTTAAGCGATTTAAGAAACGACTTAAATGAATTATCAAAAATTTTTATAGAAATAGAAAAACCTAACAATACAAATAAACTTGCATCTGAAACTCAAATTAATAAATTAAATTCATATTACAAATATCTTATATCTTGTTATAAAAACATTCAAAATACACAAGATACAACTGAATTCTATCAACAAAGAGAGAATATAAAAAAATTAATTAATGATATGAATAATTAATTATCTTTATAATATTAAGAAATGT
>CALVEW010000001.1 GCA_944326645.1 Candidatus Gastranaerophilales bacterium | reverse complement strand
CGCATTCATCAGGATGTCCTAAGTCATCTTTTCTTAATCTGCTTCTATCGGTAATTGCAGTCATAACCTTTTTAGCGGTAACTTCTTCTGTATCAGATATTTTTATATCATTATTAAATGATTTACCCATTTTGTTACCGTCAAGACCACAAATTAATGAGCAATTATTAAGTTTAGGTTGTGGCTCGTTAAAGAATTCTGTTTGATAAATATGATTGAACCTTCTAGCTATATCACGAGTTAATTCAACGTGTGCAACCTGGTCAATTCCAACAGGAACAAATTCTGCATTAAATGTAAGAATATCAGCAGTCATAAGAACAGGATATCCCATTAATCCATAATTAACTTGAGTTCCGATTCCTTCTTTAGATTTAAGAATTTTAGCCATATCTTTTAATGTCGGATCACGTTCAACCCAATTTTGAGGTGTAATCATACTTAAATATATATGTAATTCTGCTGTTTCAGGAACAAGAGATTGAACATAGATTGTTGATTTTTCAGGATCTATACCAGATGCAAGCCAATCCATAGCAACATTTCTAACATCTTCAATCATGTTCTCTGTTTTGTCGTATTTAGTAGTGAGAGCATGCCAGTCAGCGATGAAGAAATAACAATCATAGTCGTTTTGTAACTTAACCCAATTATCAATTACACCTAAGTAATGACCTAAATGTAGTTTCCCTGTAGGACGCATTCCTGACACAATTTTTTGTTTCATATTTTAACCTCACTTTGTATAAATTATTATACATAAAACAAAAATAGGTAATAACAGTTATTGTTTTATAAAAAAGAACTTGAAAATTTCAAGTTCTTTTTAGTAATATTCATCATCTTCTTCATCATCTTCTTCTTGTTTTGAGAACGGATTTTCTTGTTTAAAAGGATTCTTTTTATTTTTTTCGTGTTCTTCATTTAAAGTGACAAGAAGTTCTTCAGTTTCATCGATTAATTCTTTAAATCTTTGAGTCGATTGTTTAAGTTTAGGAAGTTTAGAGCTAATAATAGAAGATACATTAAGCATAGCAAGAGAACTTAAAGCAGCATTTAACTGAGCGCTTTTATCGCTATATTTTGCAGAATCTTTTGATTCGCCATTTTGCTTTTCTTGTCGCATATATTCAGCGTCTGACCCTGCTTTTTCTTCATTTGTCTTTGCTGCTGTTCCTGAGATATCACCACTTTTAAAATTTAAAGCGCCTGATATACCGTAGAAGCCAGCGGCTCTATTGTCTACCATTTGAGTTACCTCTCATTGCGTTATTGCCCAGTGATGTGTCCCTGTTTATATAAGCATATCCTTCCGCAATTAGTTTAAAACCATGTAAAAAAAATTTTTTGCTAGTTCTTATTGTGTATTTTACACTTATTTTTGTAAACCCTTTATTTGTTGGGTTTTTGACGGAAAAAACTTCATTTTACATTTCTTAATAAAGTTCGATTAATGATAAAAATATTATTAAACGGACAAGAGTAATATATCTTTACCACCTACATATTATACAACTTTAAAAAATATTCTGCAACGGTGTAAATAATAATATTTATTATAATCTAGTTAATACTTTTCACTAGTTTAGTTGTATTATGCCAAATACTTTAAAATATGATATCCTATTTATTATGAAGAGAGTGATTTATTTAATTATTTTAATAGGGATTTTAACAGCTTGCATGCCGGCATGTTTGAAGAGAGATACAAATTTTTCTCAATCAGAAATTCCTGTAGTAAAAGAAGTTCAATTAGATAAATATCCTCTCAATAAAATATTCCCAAATCCTAAAACAGTTACAATAAATGGAATAGATTATTTACAATCACAATTACCTGTAGGTGATTATGGTGGAAGATTAATTACTTCAACTATTGGTGAAGGTCCAAAGACATTCAATCCTTTTACTGCAAAAGATGCTACATCATCACAAATGGCGAATATGATGTATGACGGGTTAGTTAGTATGAACCCTGTAACTGGTGAAGTTACACCTAAACTAGCTAAATCTATCGAGGTTAAGGGAAATAAATATATTATATCTTTAAGACATGGTATAAAATGGTCTGATGGGAAACCAATAACAGCAGATGATGTAATATTCACTTGGAAAGATATTGTCTTTGCAGGGTTAGGTAATACATCTGTAAGAGATAGTATAATTATTGATGGGCAATTACCAACAATAGAAAAAATAGATAATTATACTGTTGTATTTACTGTTCCAAAACCTTTTGCACCGTTTTTAAGAATATTGTCAAATCCAATTGCTCCAAAGCATTATTTTACATCTATTCCTAATTGGGAAAAATCATTTGATAGAATTTTAGCAACGACAATTAACCCTAAAGATATTGTTTATTCAGGAGCATTTCATTTAAAAAAATATGTTCCTGCACAGCGTGTAGTATTTGATAGAAACCCAAATTATTATGAAATAAATTTAGATAATAAAAAATTGCCTTATTTAAACCAAATTGTCTATTTAATTGTTGGAGATTTAAACAATGAAATCTTGAAATTTGAAGGCAAAGAAATAGATACCATAACCCTTAGAGGAGCAACAGTTGCAAGATATAAAGCAAAAGAGGCAAATTCTGATTATTATATTTATAATTTAGGTGCTGATACAGGGACAATGTTTCTTGCGATTAATTTAAATAACAGAAAAGATGATAAGGGCAAATATTATGTAAATCCAATTAAGCAAAAATGGTTTGCTGATAAAAATTTTAGAGAAGCAATAGATTATGCAATTGATAGAAAAAGTTTAGTAACAAACATTGCTTATGGTTTAGCAGAGCCATTGTTCACTTCTGAAAGTTTAAACGGAATTTATTTAAATAAATCTATAAAAGGTCACAATAGAGATTTATCATACGCAAAAAAACTATTAAAACAAAGTGGTTTTTATTATGGGAAAAATGGGCTTTTGTATGATAAAAACGGAAACAAAGTTGAGTTTGATTTATATACAAATGCAGGAAACACAGAACGTGAATCAATCGGTGTTATGATAAAACAGGATTTGGCTGATTTAGGTATAAGTGTTAACTTTAAGCCTGTTGAATTCAATACTTTAGTTAATAAATTAACCAATACTTATGATTGGGATATGTCTATAATGGGTCTTACAGGCTCTCCATTAGAACCACACAATGGAAAAAATGTATGGGCATCAAATGGCCCTCTACATTTATTCAATCAACGTCCTGTAGGATATTCCGTTGATGATAGGTTAAGTTGGGAAAAAGAATTAGATAATATATTTGAACAAGCAGCATTAAAGTTGAGTTTTGAAGAAAGAAAAAAATATTATGATAAATATCAACAAATAATTTATGATGAAAGACCAATAATTTATTTGTATTCTCCAACTCGAGTTGTTGCAATAAGACGTAAATTTAAAAATACATATCCTTCAACACTTTCAGGGGTATTGTACAATATAGAAGAAATTTATATAGAAAAGGTTAAACAATGAATATTATAAAATACATATTAAAACGAATAATTCAAACATTACCGTTATTGTTCATTGTATCAATAATCAGCTTTTTCATAATAAGATTAAGTCCAATAGATCCGTTGGCAGAATTAAGGTTAAATCCTTCAATATCTCAAGAAACACTACAAAAAGAAACTCAAAGATTGGGATTAGATAAGCCAATACCGGTACAATATGGAAAATGGGCATCATCTTTTGTAAGAGGTGATTTAGGTGTAACATCATCAGGCGAAAGAGTTGCTGATAAATTAAAAGAAAGAATACCTAATACATTACTTCTTACAAGTATTGTAATATTTATGACTTGGTTGGTTGGCGTCCCTTTAGGGATTTTAGGTGCAGTTTTTCATAAAAGTCAATTTGATAGGTTATTAACTGTTTTATCAAGTATTGGAATGGCGATTCCATCATTTTTCTTTGCAATATTATTATTGATTTTTGCAGTCAAAACTTCATTATTCCCTGTTGGAGGATTAACAAGTTTTGATTTTGATGAGATGTCATTAGGGGGGAAAATATTAGATTTAGCAAAACATTTAGTATTACCTGTAACTGTTTTATTCACAATATCTTTATCCGGCTTACAGCGTCAAATGCGAGCAAATATGTTAGATGTAATGGATTCTGAATATATTAAATTTGCAAGAGCAAAAGGCTTATCAGAATGGCAGGTTATATTTAAACATGCACTTAGAAATGCCTTAAACCCTCTAATTACATTGTTAGGTTTTGAATTTGCAGGATTATTGAGTGGTGCTGCATTAACTGAGTATGTATTCCAATATCCAGGGTTGGGACGTTTGATATTGGAAGCTGTTATGAAATCAGATATAAATTTGGTAATGGCATCATTGATGATGGGTTCAATAATGCTGGTATTAGGTAATTTACTTGCTGATATTTTATTAATTATTACCGATCCTAGAATAAGGGGGGTGGGTAAATGATTAAAGAAATTATGAAGGATAAATATGCAAGTATTGCATTTATAATTTTGGTTGTGATGTATCTTATGATATTATTTGCTGATTTTATTGCGCCTTATTCAAAAGATTTTTCTGATAGAAACCAATCTTATGCTCCACCATCTAAAATCTTTGTAATAGATGAAAACGGGAAATTCTCAAGACCATATACTTATAATTATAAACGAGAGTTTGTACCAGAATTATATCAGGCTGTTTATACTTTAGATAAATCTCATAAGTATTATATAAAACCATTTAATCGAGGTGAAGAATATAAGTTTTTAGGTTTGATAAAAACTAATATTCATTTATTTGGAGTTGAAAAAACAGGAAGATTATATTTACTTGGTACTGATATTAATGGTCGTGATGTTTTTTCAAGATTATTATTTGGTGGCAGAATATCTTTGACAATTGGATTTTTGTCATTATTTATATTATTCCCGATAGGTTTAATTTATGGTGGTATATCAGGCTATTTTGGCGGTTGGGTAGATAATATAATGATGCGTTTTGCAGAAGCGGTTATGGCAATTCCAAGTTTTTACTTGTTAATAATACTTGCTGCAATATTACCATCTAATATGACAAGCACACAACGATTCACATTAATAGTTGTGATTCTAGCATTGATTGGTTGGTCAGGTTTTGCAAGAGTTGTAAGAGGTATGGTTTTATCTATTAAAAACGAAGAATTCGTGTCAGCTGCAAAAACAATTGGTGCATCGAATTTAAGAATAATCTTAAAACATATTCTTCCTCAAACAACAAGCTATGTAATAATTGCGATGACCTTGTCAGTCCCATCATATATATTGGCAGAATCAGGTTTAAGTTTCTTAGGTTTAGGTATACAACAACCTGATGCAAGTTGGGGTAACATGTTGAAAGAAGCTCAAGAATACATTAATATATTATATAGACCTTGGCTTTTGACACCGGGATTTTTAATTTTTGTTGCAGTATTATCATTTAACCTAATAGGTGATACAATAAGAGATATATTAGATCCAAAAGGAAAAATAAGAGAGTAAAAGACAGATTCGGAGAATAGCATGGAAAACATAATTGGACCTATGGATATAGAATTTAGTATAAGAATTCTATCAGCAATAGCTTTAGGATTTATATTAGGATTTGAAAGAGAAATAACAAATAAATATGCAGGATTAAGAACACATATATTAGTATGTTTAGGAGCTTGTGTATTTACTTTAATATCAATATACGGATTTCCAATGTTCTCTGGTGACATTCCAGAATATCATCCAAATGGGATAAGAGATACAGCTCGTGTTGCTGCTCAGATAGTAACAGGTATAGGTTTTATCGGTGCAGGAACAGTATTAAGAAATGGACCTACCGTATTTGGTTTAACAACAGCTGCAACTTTATGGATGGCTGCAAGTATTGGTATGGCTTGTGGTAGCGGAATGTATGGTATTGCTACTATTTCTACTTTCGCATCTGTACTTGTATTAACACTTATTAGAGTCTTTGAAAGAAAAGTTTTAAGCAATTCTTCAAAAAATATAAGAAGAATGAAAGTTACATTATTCTGTCAACAAGAAGAAGTTGATAACATAAAAGATTTTATGACTGAAAACTTTAAAAAGGTTGATGCTCTAAAAATCCAAAAACTTTTTGAAAACCCTGACAAAATAAAAGTTAGTATGACCGTTGAAATTGTATCTAAAAAGCCGGTTCAATCATTATATAAAAAGATAGAAAAACTTGCAGGTGTAGATTCTATATCAATACAAGGTGTAAATGAATAAATACAAAATTGATATTTTCTCATATTTGAGTACAATTTTATGGACGTTATTAGCAGCCGGAATTTTTTCAGGATGTTTAATTTATTATGCTCAATATGATGTAATAAATAATTCATCATCAAAATATAATGAAAAAGTTTTAAATGAATATATTAAAAATACAGTAATTGAACAAAATATAAATCTAGAAATGAATTATCCTGATGATTATCGTATAGATATGCATTTAGGATATTTATATAATGTTATCAAAGAATATGATAAAGCTGAATATTATTACAAAAAAGCTGTTGCGAAAGCTCCTCTTAATATATATAGACCTTTATATGAATTAGCTTCTTTCTATATTGAACGTTTAAGATTTGAAGAAGCTCAACAAATTATCGATGAATTCCCTCAAATAGCTAATAGTGCATTAATAAAATACCAATCCTTTTTATATAGAAAAAAAGGTGATGCTTATTATAATAATCAAAAGTATTATTTTGCACTTAAAGAATATGAAAAATCTCGCTATTATTGGGTAAAATTATCTAAACCATCATTAAAATATTTATATTCATTAAATAAAAAATTATCGGAAACTGCTGTAATTTTAGCAGATATTGCTGTAAATTCTAATAAAGCAGAAGAAGCCGTACAATTTTTAAAAATTGCAGAAAAAGTTACACCAAAAGATTTTATTGTCAGATACAAATTAGCATTAATGACAGCTAATACTGATCCTGAATTATCTTGTAAATATTTTGACAAATTATTTAAAGAATATCCTACGCAAGTTGATTATACTGCATATTATAATTCTTTAATAAAACTTGTAAATCTATGCGAAAACCAAGGTAATTATAATAAAGCGAAATTATATGATTTTAGAGCTAAAGCGTTATTAGATTATGTTTATATAAATATCATCTCTAAACAAGATATAGATTTTAAAGTTACAGATAAAACTTTATATAAAATTGGAAATAAACACAAAATAATTTTGAAATTCAATATTCAAAATATTTCCAAGATGTCTATAAAAAATATGAAAATGGATATTGTATATAAACTAGGAAACCACACAATTGAAACGTACACTAAAACACTTATTGAACCAACAAATAGATTATTACCTGATGATTCAATAAATGATATCAGAATTATTCCTAAAAATTTAAGAAAATATAAACAAGCTGATATCCCACAAATATCTGCTGAAATATATGTTTATAAAATTCCGTCTAAAAAACTATGTGTTTATAATGAAAAATTATTTGATGCTAATACTAAAATAAAACAGTCCAAATTAAATTTGGACTGTCAATCATATATTGAATTTTTTGCTCACCAAATATTAAATATTGGTTCCAGCATAAACTCTTATAAAGATTCACGATAAATAGTTTCAACCGCTTTTTTATCAGCATTAGTTGGAGCTATAGAAAGTAAACCATCAAGAGAAGGTGTAGTGAATGCTAAATTAGTTAATGTTTCAACATCAGCTTCAGAAAAACCTTCATCTTTAAGTTTGTTTGGAACATCAACTGATTTTAACCATTCATAAACTCCTGTTGCAGCTTTTTCAGTATCAGCAGCATCAGCCTTCAATCCAGGAACAATAGGTTCTAAGATGTAAGCTAAAGTATCAGCTTTAGCTGCATAAATATTTCTAATAACTGCAGGTAGTAAAATAGCTAATCCTAAACCGTGAGAGAAATCAGGTTTAAGAGCACTTAACGGATGTTCAAGCGCGTGAGTATAGTGTAATAAACCATTATCAAACGCAACTCCTGCCATCATTGCTGCATAACATAAGAAATATCTTGCTTCTAAATCTTCAGCATTCGCAATTGCTTTAGGTAAATATTTACCAACCAATTCAATAACTTCTCTAGCTAAAGAAATAGAATAAGGAGAAGCAACTTTAGATGTAGCAGCTTCTACAACATGGTTAACAGCATCAATTGAAACATATCTTGTTTGTTTTGGAGACAATTTAACCATTAGTTTAGGATCATCAATTGCATATGTTGGATAAATACAATCATAAGCAATTGCTGGTTTATAATTTTTTTCTAAAATTGTAGCAACAGCAAATCTGTTAGTTTCAGAACCTGTACCGTGTGTAAGATTTATAGCAACGATAGGTGCAGCTTCTTCCGGTGTAAATGTGAATTCATAAATATCAGCAGCTGTTTTATCTTGATATTTAAGTAAAATAGCAACAGATTTACCCGCATCGGTTGGAGAACCTCCACCAATTGTTATAACTGCTTTAGCACCAAATTCTTTTGCCATTTGAGCAGCTTCATCAATTGCTTCTGTTGTAGGATTTGGTGTTACCTTATCATAATTAATATATCCAATGCCATTATTTTTAAGAGCTTTTTCTACATAATCCCAAGCACCTGTAGATTTATATGCGTTACGTCCTGACATAACAACGAGCTTGTCTACACCTTTAGATTTTAAATCTTTAGCAATATCTTCTATTTTTTCTATTGCACCACATCCGAAGTAAACAAGAGTTCTTGTTCTAATTTCACGAACTTGATTAATATCTACGTCTTTTTCCCACATAAAGTTCTCCTTTCTTTTAGTGTCATTGAGATTATAACATGAAAAAATAAACTCAACTCCTGTTTACGGTGGGTAAGTTTTATGCTAATATTGGGTTATGGAAAAAAATATATTAATTATCGGAAATTCTGCAAAGGAATATTCATTAGCAAAAATTTTATCAGAAAGTTTCAATGTATTTGTTGCCCCAGGTAATGATGCAATATCAGAGTTTGCAACAGTTGTAGACATAAGAGAAAATAGTGTTGCAGAATTGGTAGATTTTGCATTAGAAAATGATATTTCATTTACGATTTGTTCTTCAGAAATAGCAATAGAAGCTGATATTGCAAGACTTTTTGAGATTAATAATTTAAGAATTTTTGCACCATCTGCATCTGCTGCAAGTTTTGCAACAAACAAATCTATTGGTAAAAAATTAATGTATAAACTAAAAATACCAACTCCAAGATTTGGTATTTTTGAGAAAAAACAATTAGCTTTTGATTATCTAAAAAATTGTCAAATGCCGATTGTTGTAAAAACAGATAAACATAAACCTTCAAATTCAGTAATGATTTGCCCTACTGAAACAATAGCAAAAGCTTTTATTGAAGATTGTTTCTTTTCAGGTGAAGAAAAAGTTATAATTGAAGAATATATTTATGGAACTAATTTTACTTTATACGTAATGACAGATGGTTATAAAGTACTTCCAATTGGTTCAATTGTAGATTATAAATATGCATTAGAAGGTGATGGAGGAGTTTTAACTTCCGGTATGGGCGCTTATTCACCTTGTTTAAAATTAACTGATGACCATATTGCTTATTTAGTTTCTGAAATTGCATATCCTTTAGTTGATTATTTAGAACAACAAGGAACTCCTTATTTAGGAATTATAGGTATTGATGGAATACTTACAAAAGAAGATACAATATCTATTATTGAATGCAATACTTTTTTAAGAAATCATGATGCTCAATGTATATTATCATTAATTGATCATGATATTTATAAATTAATGGAAGCTTGCTCTATAGGATCTTTCTCAGATGACTATGATTGTATTCCGTTAAAAGATGAATTTGCAGTATCAGGAGTTTTATCTTGTGGTAAATATAAAAATTCAGTAATAGAAGGATTGGATGAATTACAAGATGATACTATTGTTGCTCATTTAAATACAAAACGTAATGAGTATTTGGAATATGAAACTCAAGGTGATAGAGTTTTAGTTGTCACAAAATCTGCTAAAACTTTATCAAGAGCTAAACTTGGTTTGTACGAAGAATTAGAATTTATAAATTTTGAAGGCAAAAATTATAGAAAAGATATTTGCGCAACAATAAATATATAAGAATATTTATTATTAATTATTCTCTAATTAGAGGGATATTAACTATAAATGTTGAACCATTATTTACTTCACTTTTTAATGAAATTTTTCCCCCGTGAAGTTCAACTAATTCTTTTGTAATAGTAAGCCCAAGTCCTGTAGAGCTTTCTTTTTTTGTATATGCACTATCTAGTTGAACAAATTTGGCAAAAATTTTCCCGTGGTATTTTTTATCAATACCAATTCCATTATCATGAACTTTTATAGAAAAAGCCTTATCTTCTACTGTTCCTTCAATATCAACTTGTCCATTTTCAGGACTAAATTTAATTGCGTTATTAACAAGATTATAAAGTATTTGTTGAATTTTTTGATAATCTGCATAAACTTCAAAATCTGTATCAAGTATTTTGTTTAATTTAATTGATTTCTTAATAGCCAAAGGCTCTAAAATGTTAACAACTTCGTCTAATGCTCTTGAAATATAGAATGTAGAACGTACTAATTTAACAGCTTTTGCTTCAATTTTAGATATATCAAGAATTTCATTAATCATACTTAAAAGGTGTATTCCTGAAACTCTAATATCTTGGATATATTCAGCTTGTTTAGGATTAAGAACACCATAAAGATTTGTTGATAAAATTTCAGAAAAGCCTAAAATTGCATTTAATGGAGTTCTTAATTCATGAGATACATTTGCCAAAAATTCATTTTTAGCTTTATCTGCTTCTAATATTTTTTCATTTTGTTCTTTTATAACTTTTAAAGCTTCATTTTTTTCAACGATACCGTCTTTTAATGCTTTAAGTTGAATTTTAAACACATTAGAAAGCTCTAAATCTTTGATAAGATACGACATAATTAATGTACAAGATTTAAGAACATTCAAATCAATTTCGTTATAGAATTTATTTTCTTTTTTAGCAAGGATAATAAAACCAAAAACTGTTGAACCAATTCCTAATTTTTGCAACATAAAAGATTTACAATTAAGAATATTCAAAGCTTTTATTATTTCTGATTTTTCATCTAATAAATATCCTTCATTATTATACATTTTTTCTATTACTTTAGGAGTTAATTCAAAAATTTTATCAATAATAAATTCGTTATCATTATTAGCTGAAAATTTTAACTGCGCACCTGCCGGATTGAGATAATAGATATATGCTTGTTCAAAATCAAATATTTTATTAAGACGTTCAAACACAGTATTAGCTGAAACATCCGAATTTAGATTTGTTTCAAAAAACGACGGTATAACTCTCAAAACTTCTTCGCTAGATAATTTCATCATAATAAATTAATTGTAACAAAGCATTTTCTTGATTTCAAATTGTAAACAAAATTTAAATAATTTCATTATTAGAATTATGTTGTTTTTTCTTCTTAAATGCAAAATATTTGAATAAAACATATGTGGAAATTGCAGAAAATACAAGTGCAAATGCTTGTGCTATGTCTGTTTCTATCACAGTAGGGAACAAATCTATTTTTTCAAAAATATAAGCAAAAATTTCTAAAGTAATAGCATTAATTAAATATCCGATAAACCAAGTATATAAACATTTTATGTATTGTTTTAGAATAGATGCTTGTCCTTTAGCTCTAAAAACTAACAATCTTTGTGTAGTAAAGGATACAAAAGAAGATAACAACCAAGCTAGAGCAAGAGAAAACTGTCTAATAAATTGTATAAAAGAAATATGTTCTAATACAGGGATATGGTGTATTCTAATATAATTATATAATCTTGTTGTATCATCTACAAAAAATTGAGCAAAAAAGTGAATAAGAAAAACAAACATCACAAATGATACAAGAGAATTAAATCCTCCAATAAAAACAAATCTAATTTTTTCAGGAATTTGGAACCAAAAATCGTGTATCTTTGTGTAAATATTTTTCATTGCATTATTTATTATACAATGAATAAATTTCTTAAACAATTTACAGGATAGTATAATTAATGTTATAATATTGTTTATCAATTTATATTAAGGAGTTATTTAATGAAAGGTATCATTTTAGCAGCAGGAGCAGGAACAAGATTATACCCTGCATCTCAACCGATTTCAAAAATTTTGTTACCAATATATGATAAACCAATGATTTATTATCCATTGTCTACTCTAATGTTAGCAGGGATAAAGGACATTTTAATTATTACAAATGAAACTGACTATGATAATTTTATAAAAGTTTTAGGTGATGGTTCACAATTTGGTATCAAGTTATCATATAAGATTCAATATATTCAAAATGGTATCGCAGATGCCTTTATTATTGCAGAAGATTTTATAAACGGAGAAGATGTTGCGTTGATACTTGGTGATAACATATTCCACGGTCACGGTTTCTCAACAATGATGAAGGAAGCGATTACATCAAATCACGGTGCAACTGTATTCGGTTATTTGGTTAAAGACCCTGAAAGATTTGGTGTAATAGAATTTGATAAAAATAAAAAAGCCATATCATTAGAAGAAAAACCAAAAAATCCAAAATCAAGTTATGCAGTAACAGGCTTATATTTCTATGATTCTAACGTATGTGATTTTGCAAAACAATTAATGCCATCAGATAGAGGCGAATTAGAAATTACAGATTTGAACAAAATGTACTTAGAACGTGGAATGTTAAATGTAGAAATTCTAGGACGAGGTTTTGCTTGGTTAGATACAGGAACTCATGATTCAATGTTGCAGGCAAGCAATTTTGTTAAATCTATGGAATTGAATACCGGTGCAAAAATTTCTTGTTTAGAAGAAATTGCATATAATCAAGGTTTTATTTCTGCACCTGATTTATTAAACAGAATTGAAAAATATGGAAATAATCCTTATTACAGTTACATCAGAAACATCATAATGCATGATTTAGTAAGTGTAAAATAAGGATTTTATAACTAAATTATAAAAATCTCATTTTGATAAGTTTGTTATATTTTTATTATTTCTAATTAAATCTTTAAAATAGTCACGGGATTGACAAATTTAGGAACATAGTAAATAATAAATATACAGGGTGACAGTTTGCTAGACTGTCAATAACTCTGTAGAAGTCTTAGCGGTTCTTGCCTTTTGGGTAAGAGCCGTTTTTTAATATGTATAAAATCAGAAAGATTAATAATAAACTAATATTGAAATTATCCATATAGACCTCCCTTCTAGTCGGGAGCTAACCCGAAGTCTTAACTAATTTTGTTGGTTAGCTTTCCTTTTGAAAAGAGTTACTTTTACCCTGTGGAATCATATTACTATATTTACTTTTATTTGTCTATTTAAATTAAATAGCATTTGCAAGGTATTAATAATGTAACGAAATATTAAAATGGTTTTGCAAAGGCTGAAACTCAGGTATAATCTGCTATATGATATGATATGATGTGGCGGGGCGGGCAAATTAATATTTTTCCTTGTTTTTATATAAATATAGAAACAAAATAAAAGGAAGGTTAATTATGTCTGGTGTAACTGGTTTAAATGTAAGTGGAACAAATTTGGGTAATGGTGTAAATACAGTTGCTTCAAAACCGATAGACAATACTTCTTCTCAAAAACCTGCAGAAAACAATGACAAAAAGATGAGTACCGGCATGAAGGTAGGTATTGGAGCAGGAGCTCTTGCAGTAGCAGTAATTGCTGGTTTGGCAATAAAAAATAAGTCTGCCTTCAAAGAATTAGAAAAAGCTGCTAGCAAAGTAGGACTAGATGTTAAATCTTATAAGGCTGCAAAAAAAGCTTCTGCTAATGGTGTTTCAAAAATTGAGAATGTAACTTATGAAGATATGTACAATAGGCTTAAATCTGTTTATAAATCTGGAATTGCTTCGCGTGGCGATTCAATGACACTTACTCATGGTTCTAGTTCTACATTGAAAGAAATAGATAAGAATTTCCCTGATAACTCAATTCTATTTACAATCACAAGAGGTGAAGGAGAAAATATGAAAATAATTCACTCAGAAGTTTTCCTTTATGATCATATGGCTGATTCTTTAAAAGACATGATTGGTAATGGTAAAACTTGAGTGCAAAAATTAGAATAAAATTAGTAAGTAGTGCAACCCAACAAATTATTCTAAGTATGGTGGGCAAAGCGAATGCGTGCCCACCATTTAATAAATTCAATATTATAGCACAACAAAACAAAACTTTTTAGTAAGCAAGGTTAGCATTGCTATACTGACAAACAATTTTGTTCTCTGATTAACAAATCATACATATCTATTGGCTTCTTATCTGAAACTATTATTAATATTGAAATTTAGGATAATATTGAAAAAATGTAAAAATACGGTATAATATTAATAAGGGAGTTCAGGAAGTGCTAATTCCTGAACCATTCACTCCCTACAGTAAAATGTCAATTATTTGTAAAAGTGTTATCAGTAGCTTGATAGCACTTTTTAATTGATATCTTTCCATAGTATCACCCCCTTTCCGACCAGTTTCCATTCTACTGCGTGTGTCGGTGGTAAGTGTGAGTGTTACCCTTTAAATAATTATATCATATTTATTAGCAAGTTGTAGGTTGGGTGCAACCCAACAAATTATTCTTGTTAATTACTAAGTAAGTAGTGTGGGCAAAGCGAATGCGTGCCCACCATTTAATAAATTCAATATGATAGTAGTATGGAGCAATAAATTGTACCCTACACTTTGAATAGTGTTTAAATTGACTAACCCTCACCCCACCCTCTCCCTAGGAAAGGGTGATGAAGTGTATCCCAAAAAGTGGATAAAAATCCGAGTCACAAGTCGTTCCCTCTTGATTCCTTGATTACTGTCTTCTTGAATCCACCAACCTCCTTTTGTAAACAATTATTACAAAAAACAAAACATGTGAAATTGAGAGATGAGTATATACTTTATATATAAGTAAGCATTAAATAAACACAAGAGATATTAAGAGAGAGAAACTAAGAAGAATCGCAGGTGAGAGCAATGGCAGTATTGAACATCTATGATATTAATGCAAAAGCAAACGAAATATCTGAAGAATTTAAAAAGCTTGATGCAGAACCAACTGATCAAAGAGATATTTTATTTGAAGAGATGAGAATATTGGCATTTAACAACCGAACAAAATTCAAACTGTAGACAGGAGTTGTGTTTGGGTTAAACAAAGTATAACTTAACTTAACTCAACTTAATTCCCACTAACTTAATTTTCAGACCCTTTTGAGGGTCTTTTTTTTATTAAAATTTAAGTGAAAAATATTATTATATCCACTCTTTACCTTTTGTAATAATCAAACATGGATTGATTTTTTTTAGTAAAATAAGGATATGATAAAAAAATTAAAAAATAAAATAATTGTTTCTTGTCAGGCAATGCCAAGTGAACCGTTATACAGAGAAGAATGTATGACTGCGATGATAAAATCGGTATTGAATGGTGGTGCTCAAGGTTTAAGAGTTGCAGGAGTAAGAGATGTAAAAATAGCTAAAGCTATTTCTGATGTGCCTGTAATAGGGTTAACAAAGCCTGATGTTATTCCAAAGAATTGGAAAGAAATAGTTTATATCACACCAACTTTGAAGGATGTTGTAGATTTAATCCAAGCGGGTGCAGATATTGTAGCATTTGATGGTACATCAAGACCTCGTCCTAAATGTACTTTAGAAGAAATTATTAAATATATAAAAATTAATCGTAGAAAATCAATGGCAGATATTTCTACATTAGAAGAAGGTATAAATTGTGCCAATTTAGGAGTTGATATATTATCAACTACATTATCAGGATATACTACACAATCTCCAATAGAGGGAGATGGCCCTGATTTTAAATTATTAGAGGCTTTGGTAAAAGAAACAGATAAACCTGTAATCTTAGAGGGTAGAATATGGGAGCCTGAACAAATTAATAGAGCATTTGAGTTAGGTGCTCATGCGGTTGTGATAGGGTCTGCAATTACAAGACCTCAATTAATAACTAAACGTTTCATAAATGGATTAGACGAAAAATATAAGGTATAAAATGGACGAAGAACTTACAACAGAAGAATACGTTGAAGAAGAAGAAACAATATATCCGAAATTTGCCTTAACAGATGAAAATGGCAATCCAATTCGTGATGCACGTTTTTATCCGTTTGTAAGCCGTGTAATTTCTGCAGCAAATAGAGAGATTGCATCAAAATATAAATATCATCATTTTGAATAAAGGGATTTAATCAATGAAAAAAGCATTAACATTTGATATTGGTGGAACAAAGATTTATCACACAATAGTAGATGAAAATGGTCAAATTGTAGGTGAAGTAGAAAAGCATTCCACACCAAAAACTTTAGAAGAAATACAAGAAATTGTACTATCTGCAGTAAAAAAATATGAAAATAATGTAGATACAATAGGTATATCAACAGCTGGTGCGGTCAATAATGAAAACACTAGAGTAATAAGTTCCACAGGAAATTTAGCAAAAAATTATAGAGAATTTGATTTTGCATCATTAAGTAAATTACCTGTTTTTGTAGAAAATGATGCTAATTGTGCAGCATGGGCAGAGCATGAAGTGGGAGCATCAAAAGGTTGTGCATATTCAGTCATGCTAACATTAGGAACAGGTGTAGGCGGTGGAATTATAATTGATAATAAATTGTTAAAAGGGAAATCAGGTGCAGCAGGTGAGATGCATTTCAAGATGTACCCTGATAAACGTCGAAAATGTACATGCGGTAGTTATGATTGTTTTGAAGCATACGCGTCAGGAACAGGATTAAAGAAAACTGCTGAAGAAATGAGCGGAAATGAAGATATCACAACTTATGACGTGGTTGAAGGAGTGGACAAAGGAAACCCTCTAATGAAAGAAATTTTATCTACATGGCAGAATCATATAAAAATTGGAATAGTCGGACTGGCTAATTTATTTGATCCCGATTGTGTAGTATTATCAGGATCAATGGCTCAGTTTGTTGATACTGAACTAGTTGAAAAAGAAGTAAATAGTGAAATTGTAACTACTCCTATAAAAGTAAAATTAGCAACAGCCGGAAATTATTCAGGCATGATAGGTGCCGGATTATTAGCAATTAAGGCTTTAGAGGATAGCAATGGGTAAAGCTAAAAGAAGAAGTCTTGCATTAGGAGTTAATAGACAAATATCTAATTTAACTAGAGAAGCTGCAATAGAAAAAATTGTAGAAAATATTAATCAAAAAACAGAAGCCATAGAGTTGATTACATTATTTGGAGTTGCTGCAGAAGAGTTATTAGAAGCAGGAGCTTCATACGAAGATGTTATGTCTTTCGGGAGAATTTTTAGATGATAAAAAAAATACAATTTTGGCTTACTGTTACAAGAAGTTATGCGCTTCCTATGTCTATATTATCGTGGTTTGTTGCATTTTGTTATTCTATTACACAAAACGGATATCCTATATATGGTATTATTGCTTTATTAGGGATTTCTTTAGCACATTTGGCTGCTAATATGTTTGATGATTATATAGATTTTAAAATTTTACCTAAAAAATATGATAAATATAATAATTTACAACTCGAAAATGCTCAAGAAGGTAAATGTAGTTATATTTTAAACTCTTCAATGACACCTGCTCAACTTTTAATGTTAGCAATTATCTTTTTTGGGCTTGCATCATTAATAGGAATATATTTTGCTATAAATGTTGGAATCGGAGCAATCATTTTTATGATTTTAGGGGGGCTACTTGCTATTTTATATCCAATATTAGGTAAGTTTAGATTATGTGAAATTGCAATATTTTTAATTTACGGCCCGTATATTTTTGGAGGTATAAATTATGTAATGACAGGACATTATGATTGGAAAACAATTATAGTTTCAATCCCTTCAGCATTAATGACTGTTAACATGCTTTATACTGATACATTATTAGACTATGACTTAGATAAAAGACAAAGGAAAAAAACTTTAGCTAATTTGTTTTCTGACAAGTGGGATAGTCTAAATTTCCAAAAAAAACTTTTATCTATTTCTTATATTTCTGTATTATTATCTGCAATATTTGATATAGTTGACTGGCAAATTATGCTTACTTATGTCACAATTCCATTAGCAATCAATTTAATTGATTCGTTAAAAATATTTATTATTGATAAAAAAGCAATACCGGATAGAAAATTTTTTGAATATTTTATGGAAAATTGGGATGAAATAATTGAAGAAGGTTCAGGTGCATTTATGTTAAGAATGTATCAGGCGAGAAACTTAATGGTATGCTTTTCTTTAATATTTGGTGTAGTATTATTATTGTATTCTTCATAAGGGGATATTAATAATGGAGCAAATAAGAGAAATAGGGAAGAGTCGTGTATATGAATTTACTACCTCAATGCATAAGGGGTATTTATATGACATGCCGGTAGTAAGATATACATTATCAGATTACACAACAGGTTTTAAAACTCCTTTTGTATTTAATATCTCAAATGAACAAATAAATTAATAGCAATAAAAAAAATTTTGATTTAAAATAAAAATATAAATAAGCAAGGTTAGAGGATTATGAAATACTCAAAATATTCAGCCGTAATAGTAGGTAGTGGAATTTCAGGTTTGTTTTGCGCATTAAAAATCGCTCAACAAATAAAATTACCTGATGGCTTATTGGTAATAACTAAATCAAATTTTGGAGAAAGTAATTCTCGCTATGCACAAGGCGGTATTGTTGGTGTAATGAACAATAATACAGATGATTCAGTAGATTTGCATGTTAAAGACACTTTAAGAGCAGGCGCAGGATTATCTGATGAAGAAACAGTAAGATTTATTTCAGAGAATTCAGATGAAGTAATAAATGATTTAATAAATTTTGGAGTTGAATTCGATAGAGATGAAAACGGTAATATTGCTTATACATTAGAAGGAGCTCATAGTGTAAGAAGAATATTACACGCAGGTGGTGATGCAACAGGAAGTGTTATTGAAAAAACATTATGTAGAAGAGCAAAAGAAAATCCAAATATAGATATTCAAGAAGATTCAATAGTAACTGAGCTTTTAATCAATAATGATAGTGAATGTAAGGGATTAATTACATATAATTCATTAACAAATGAATATCAAACAATTTATTCATCCGCAATAATATTAGCAACAGGTGGTTTGGGACAAATATATAAATACACTACAAACCCTACAGTTGCAACAGGCGATGGTTTAGCTTTAGCATATAATGCAGGTGCAATATTACAAGATATGGAATTTGTTCAATTCCACCCAACTGCATTGTGTATTGAAGGAGCTAGAAAAAGATTTTTGATATCAGAATCTGTTCGTGGAGAAGGCGCAAAGCTTGTTGATAAAAACGGTGTTGCATTTATGGATGAGTATAGTGAATTAAAAGAATTAGCTCCACGTGATGTAGTTACTAGAGCGATTTATGATAGAATGCATTCAACAGATAGTGACAAAGTTTTCTTGGATGCAACATGTATTCCTGCAGATAAACTTGTAAAAAGATTTCCTACAATTTCAAAAGTTTGTAAAAAATATGATATTGATATTTCAAAAACCCCAATCCCTGTAGCTCCTGCTGCTCACTATATGATGGGTGGGATTAAAACAACCTTAGAAGGAAGAACTTCTATTCGTGGGTTATATGCCATAGGAGAATGTGCTTCAACAGGTCTACACGGAGCTAACAGATTGGCAAGTAATTCTTTATTAGAATGTGTTGTTTCTGCGCACGAATTAGCAAATTATTTATCTTTTGTTAATTTAGTTCCGCCTAGGAAAATTGATGAAAATATCAAAAAAACTATTGATAGTTATTCTATACCAATGAGCGATGAAGATTTTGATGTAGAAAACTTGAAATTAGAATTAGAAGAAATAATGTGGGAATATGCAGGAATATTAAGATCAGAAGAATCTTTATTAAAAGGTTTAGATTTAATATTTGCTTTAAAACAAAAATTTGATAGAAAAACAAAATGTTTGAATAAATCAGAATATGAATTTAGAAATATGTTGACTGTGTCCTTATTGATAATAAAATCTGCTATTAAACGCAGAGAATCACGTGGGGCTCATTACCGAGTTGACTGCCAAGAATTATATCCTGAAGCTATTCATAACTGTATTATTAAAGGACAAGGAGAACCTAGTTTTGTTAAATAAATTTTTAATCGAAAAATATGTAAAACAAGCATTAGAAGAAGATATAGGATTTGAAGATATCACAACAGATAATTTGGTATCTGAAGATGATAAATTAGAATGTACTTTAAATAGCCGTGTAGATGGTGTATTTTGTGGTAGAGATGTCTTTAAAACAGTATTTGAAGTTTTAGATAAGGATATAGATATAAAATTTTATTTCAAAGATGGAGATGAAATTAAAAAAGGCGATAAGATTGCAGATATAAAAGGATCAGCTAGAGCAGTATTAACTGGTGAAAGAACAGCATTAAATTATGTTCAAAGAATGTCAGGTATTGCAACTGAAACAAGAAAATATCAAAATGCAATTGGTGAATATAAAGCAAAAATCGTTGATACAAGAAAAACAACACCTTGCTTTAGAGTTTTTGAAAAATATTCAGTAAAAGTTGGTTGTGGAACTGTACATAGATTTAATTTATCTGATTGTGCAATGTTGAAAGATAATCACGTAAAATTTGCAGGAACATTAACTAATGCAATCAATATTTTGAAAAAATCAATATCTCACGCTCATAAAATCGAAGTAGAATGTGATACATTATCACAAGTAGAAGAAGCTCTAGCTTGTGGCGTTGATATCATTATGCTTGATAATATGACTATTGATGAAATGAAAACAGCAGTTGAAAAGATTAATGGTAGAGCAATTGTTGAAGCAAGCGGGAATGTTAATCTAACAACTCTAAAAGAGATTGCATCAACAGGAGTTGATATAATCTCTTCAAGTGCAATTGTTGCCAAAGCTCCAACATTAGATTTAGGCTTAGATTAAGCTGCTTTATCTAATTTTTGTTGTGATTTATAAGCATTTTTTTCTTTTGTATAATTTGCAGTTGCTACATTAGAAGCTCTATTATTATCAATTTTATCAGCAGGAATTCCATAACGTTGATAAACACCTTTGTCGTTATTTTCTGCTTGGATTCTTCTTAATGTTTCAAATAAATTATATGTATTTGTAACTTGTTCTTGTGGAGTTTTTGCTGATTTTATAGCATCCATTACTGATTTTATATCTGTTTTATATTGATTATTTTTTGTAGATTTTTTCATTTCTTCTGCTTTTGCAAGTAATAATTTTGATATTTCTTTAAAATTATTTTCAATTAAAGTTTTCCAACTTGCTGAACCTGCTTGAACATATTGCTCATTTCTAAGAAATGCTCCTAATACATCAAGAATATTGTCTTTAGTTACTCCTGACATACTTACTTTAAAATTCTTAGCATCAGTACTATTTGCTATCTGACGAGCCCATTGTTCTGAATATTGTTCTGCTTTTTCCTGTCTGGATTCAAAATCTGCTTTATATAATTCATTTGCTTTTTCATGTAATGTAGTTGAGTCTACTTCATCTAATAATTTATCAACTTCTTTAATTCCTTTTTTATAGTCATTACCTATTTTTTTTCTAATTGCATCAATTTTATCATCATAATCACCACATTCTGAAAGTAATTTGATTTTTCTTTCAAATTTTGCTTTATCGCTATTATTTAATTTATCTGCATCATCTGCAGCAGTTTCAGGTACATAAGAACCTAATATATTGCCAAATGCACCCCAGTTTAAATCAAAATTCCAATTCACATTATTATTTAATCCAACTGCGAATGGGTTAAGATCAAAAAATCCATTTGCATAGCTAGCATTTAAGTAGCTTGATAAACCTATATCAAAATTACTTAATGTTCCATCAGACCAAATACTTGGATCTGTAAGTGCTGCATGCATTGATAAGCCAAATTGACCAGGTAGAAAATTTACAGCATTACTCATGTCATATCCATTCAAAGGTGCTCTTCTTTCGCCACCTGTTGGTTGGATTAAATCCATAGTTACAGGAATATTTACATAATCTAGAAGAACATTTCCTCTGTATGTTGGATCATACCAAGCTGCATTCATCCAATTAAGGAAAGCTGCTGTATCTGCATTACTTGTTGTAATATTAAATCCCATTGACATATTTGTAATCCTCTATTAATTCCCCTTACTTTTATAAAGTTTTTTATTGAATTGAAATTGACTTTTTAAATTAAAAATGTTAAGAATTTGTAACATAATTGTCTATAATAATAAAATAACCTGATTATTTAAAATCAGGTTACTTTTTAAAACTATGTAATATAATTTCTTATCGACGAATTTTTTACACAATTATTTAAATATTCTATTGTACTAATTTTGTCATTATAGAGAAATTTCACAAAATTTAAGTATGACATATCTACAGAGCTTAAAAGTACATTTATTTCAAAACCTTCCGAACAGAATGGTTCATAATCATAAATTACATAATTGTTATATTTACTTTTCCATTCTTTTTTTTCAATTTTACAATTATTTTCCTCTGCGACATATTCAAACCAATCAATAATATCTTTACTGATGTTTTTAAATTCTAAATATCTTTCTTGTATTTTATTCATAACTAATCTCCCACTAATAAAATTGTAGACGATAATGTTTTATATAAATCCCCATTTAGTCTAATATGTGAGATAATTTTATGAACGAATAAGATTAATAAAAATATCTAATCCCCCTGAAACGCATGTGTGACATGGGATACAGCATGTTAAGTATTGTAACAATATAGTGAAAATTTAAATCAAATTGCGCAATTTTTTATATCTAAAATACTTTATAAAAGTATAAAGCTCTCTCTTCTTATTTAAACGGACAGACCTTGATAACACAAGGTCTTTTTTTTATGTATATTATTTAATTAAAGTTAAAAAATAATTATGTAAGTAAAATGCATAAACAACACCTAATACAGCACCCCAAAATACTTGTATAGGAGTATGTCCTAATAATTCTTTTAACTTCCCGCCGATAGCTTGAATTTCGTGTTTGTAAAAATCATCAAGGATTCTATTCAAACAAGCAGCTTGACGACCTGCTGCGCGTCTTAAACCTGCTGCATCATACATTACAACTAACGCATAACCAAGAGCAATAGCAAATTCCACAGAATCAAAACCTCTTAAAATTCCGACCATTGTAGATAAAGCCACAACACTTGCTGAATGAGCACTTGGCATTCCACCGGTTGTTGTAAACAAACGTAGGTCTACTTTTTTATCCATTATTAAGTGTAAGAAAAATTTTATTGTTTGAGCGATTAATGGAGCAGTTAAACTTGCAAAAATTACTTCATAACCTGTATTAACTAATTTTGATACGTCCATTAACCCTCCGTTATTTGTCTAATTTCTTTTTCATACTATCAATGATATGTCTAAACACTTCTGAATTGTACTTGTCAATTATATCATAGATTTCAGCAAAAAGCGAATTAACTTTTTCTCTTGCTTTTTCTAATCCATACAATGAAGTATAAGTAAGTTTATTAGCTTCTTTATCTTTACCAATAGTTTTTCCAAGTTCTTCAAATGTAGATATTTCATCTAAAATATCGTCATATATTTGGAAAGCTAAACCAAATTTTTGAGCTAAATCATCCATATCTTTTAAACCATTTTCATCAGCTCCCGCAATAATTGCACCAGCTTTTAGAGCTAATCTAAATAAATCTGCTGTTTTATGTGTATGGATATATTCTAAAACTTTAGAATCTTTAATACCTTTGTTTTCTGATTCAATATCAACAACTTGACCTGCTATAATTCCATATGCGCCTGCTGTTTTCATAAATTCGTGTAAAACTTTTATTTTTACAGAATCAGATAATTTATCAGATTTTTCAATAATTAATTGAGGAGCATAAGATAACAATGCATCACCTGCTAAAACAGCAATAGCTTCTCCGAAAACTTTATGGTTAGAAGGTTTTCCACGTCTAAAATCATCGTTATCCATACAAGGTAAATCGTCATGAATTAAACTTTGTGCGTGTAACATTTCTATGGCACAAGCTGTTGGCATAGCTGCTTCCATATCTCCGCCAAAAAATCTGCAAGCTTCTAAACACATTACCGGACGTAATCTTTTGCCAGGTAATGTTACTGTATATTTCATTGATTTAAAAATATCTTGAGGATATTCTTCAACCATATATTCTTCTAATGCTTTGTTTACTTTTTCAATTAAATTATTCATCTATATCTTCCTTATAAAGTTGTTGTTTCAAAGTTCTTCTTGATGATAATCTTTTTTGAGCACTAATTTTTACGGCAGATTTATCATTGTGTTTTTTTTCAAATGTTTCTTTTTTACGCCCTTCATATTTTATTTTTTCTTTGTATTCCTTAGCTTCTTCAACAAATTCTTCGTAACTTTTGTATCTGCTAATTGAAATTTTATCTAGATTTTCTTTTACTGCACAATCATTTTCCATTAAATGAAGGCAATTTTGATATTTACAATTTCCTAAATAAGGACGCATTTCTCTAAATAGTTTTGCTACATCCCAAGGGAGAAGAAAATCAAATTTTAAATTACTAAACCCAGGAGTATCAATAATTCTTGTATTTTCTGAAATATTTAAAATTTCAGAATGTCTTGTTGTATGAGTTCCTCGACCTGTTTTTTCGCTAATACTTTTTGTTCTTAAATGAAAATCGGGGTTTAAAGCGTTTAATAAACTTGATTTTCCAACCCCTGATGAACCACAAAGAACAGATGTTTTGCCTTCCATCATTTCTTGGAAATCCTCAATCCCTAATTTTTCTAATGCTGAAGTGAAAATAATATCATATCCCATTGGTTCATATATTGAATAAACTTTTTCTATTGTTTCATCATTTGTTGATAAATCGTTTTTATTAAAACAAAGTTTGATATCAATATTAAAATACTCACCAAAAGCAATATATCTGTCTAATTGTTGAAAATCTAAATGAGGTTCTTCAACGGCAGATACAATTACAATTTGGTCAATATTAGCTACTGCAGGTCTTAAAATATAATTTTTCCGAGGAAGTGTATTAACAATATGACCATTATCAAATTCAACAAAATCACCAACGCAGATTTTTTTCTGTTGTTTTTTCAGAACTTCTCTAAGTTTGCACTCAAACATTTGATTGTCTGAAAGTACATAATAAAAATCTGAATGAATTTTGATGATTTGACCTTGTTTCATTCATTACTCCACAACTTCAAGAAATTGTTTAACGATATTATCAAGAGCATCAAATTGAGCTAACTTTGCACAATTTGAACGTAATCTTGTTTGTAATTCATTATCATTTATTAATTTATTAATGATTTCTTTTAATGAATTAGGATTAGCATCTTTATCTTCTAAATAAATACAAGCTCCTTGTTCTTCTACAAATTTAGCATTTCTTCTTTGATGATCAGAAGCTGCATGTGGATATGGTATAAGAACAGGTGCAACATCAGATGCAAAAATTTCTGATAAACTTAATGAACCGGCTCTTGAAATAACTATATCTGCAGATTTTAAAACAGTAACCATATCATCAAAGTAAGGTCTTACAATAATATTTTTGTCTTTATTGTAATGAGGATAAAGTTTTTCTAATCTTTCAGTTATATCCATAAAATTCTTTTTACCTGTTTGGAAAATTATTTGGATATTATTAACTGTAGATAATTCTTTAACAATTTCTACAAAAGCGTCATCAATTGATTTTGCTCCCTGAGAGCCACCCATTACTAATAAAACAGGTCTATTGTAATCTAGAGTTAAACCAGCTCTTGCTAAACCCTTTGTTAAAGTTTTAAATCTTGGTCTTAAAGGGTTACCATTAACTTGACAGTTTTTATTAGTTATATAATCTTTTGCTTTATCAAAAGCTAAAGATACAGATGCTGCATAAGGTGCTAATTTCCTTGTAACTAAACCCGGTTGAGCATCACAATCATGCATCATAAAAGGTGTTTTTTTCTGTAAAATTGATGCAATCATAATAGGTGCAGAAACATATCCTCCTGTTCCAAAAATCCCATCAGGTTTATATTTATTCAAATAATATAATGATTGTAAAACTGCTATAGATAGTTTAAATCCCCACCATAAAAATTTAAACCCAAATTTTCTAGGCATACCTTTAATATAAATAGGTAAGAATTTATAACCTTTTTGTTGAACAATAGAATATTCTAAATTATTAGGATTTCCTACATAAAAAATTTCAACATCTTCTCCCATTTCAGCAAGAGTATCAGCAACAGCCATAGCAGGATATATATGACCGCCTGTACCTCCTCCTGTAATAAAATATTTTTTGCTACATATATTCGACATTTTGTTGTACCCTTATTTTTTGTACTCTCTTCTTAGAAATATTTAATAAAATACCAATCATCCATAAAGAAACCATCACGGATGAACCACCATAACTAATAAATGGCATTGGAACACCTGTTGCAGGAACAAATGAACTTGCAACAGACATATTTAAAAATGCTTGGAAACATATTGAGAATGTTAAACCAACAGCTAGTAATTTCCCATACATATCAGGACATCTTGATGCAATAACAAAACCTCTTTGCAACAATGTCCAGAATAAAACTAATACTAAAACACAACCAACAAACCCTAATTCTTCGCCAACAACAGCGAAAATAAAGTCCGTATGAGCCTCAGGAAGCCAAGCTAATTTTTGTTTTGAAGCACCAAATCCAACTCCATAGAGTCCGCCTGATGCAAAAGCAACAAGTGATTGAATAATGTTATAACCTGCACCTAATGGGTCACTTTCAGGATGTAACCATGTTGTAATTCTTGAAGATTGATAGCCTTTTAAACCATGCATTAATAATACAGGTATAACAGTTGCTCCCATCATACCAATAAGTTTTACAGATCCATTTCCGCATAAATATAAAACAACTGAAGTCATTCCAAGTAAGATTACCATACTTAAATTTGGTTGAACAAAGATTAATCCAACCATTATTAAAATAGGAATAAAAGCAGATGCCCATTTGTTAGGATCTAAAATATTTGCATCTTTATGGAACACATTTGCTAATAACATTACAATAGCAGGTTTCGCAAACTCTGATGGCTGTAAACTTAATGGACCTATATTCAACCAACGTTGCGCACCATTTACGATATCACCAGTAAAATGAACAAGTAATAATAAACCTATAACGATGTAAGCATAAATACTTGTTACATTAACCAATTTTCGATAATCATAATTGCTTAAAAATCTTAAACCTAAATACCCAACAATTACTCCCAAAATCTGTTGAATGGCAAATTTAGCAGGATTAACCCCCATATTTACACATTTAGGAGCACTTGCTGAGAAAATAACCATAATCCCTATAACAACTAAAAATAATACTACCACCATCAAAGTTTTATCAGGTGGTGTAATAATTATATTTTGCTGGGTAGTGTTTCTAGGAACACGCCCTTTATTTTGATTATTTCTTTGATAATACATATTCTTTAAAAACCGTTCCTCTTTCTTCGTAACCTTTGAACATATCAAAACTTGCACATGCCGGTGATAATAAAACATTATCCGGTTTTAATTCAATTGCTTTATCAATAGCTGATTCAAGTGAATCTGCTTTTATTATGTTATTGAAGCCTGATGATTTTAAATTTTCTTCGAATCTTTCAGTTGCTTCTCCTATTAAAATAACTGTTTTGATATGATTTTTTACAGATTCACAAAATTCATCTAAAGTAGTTAATTTATCTCTACCTCCTGCAATTAATGCAACATCGCAGTTATTAAATGAATTTATAGCAACAATAGAAGCTTCAGGGTTTGTTGCTTTTGAATCGTTATAAAAAGTTATTCCATTATATTCTCTAACTTTTTCTAATCTGTGTTCAGGAACAACAAAATTAATAATTCTTTCTTTAATATGTTCATTTGTTATTCCAATTAATTTTGCAATAATAACACCACACATAATATTTTGATAATTATGATGACCAATTAAAGGACAATCTGATAATTTAATAATAAATTCTTCTTTGCCTTTACGCTTAAAATAAATACTATCCTCTTTGATATAGCAACAATTATCATCAGTTTCTTTATCAAATAAGAAAATTTGACCTGCACAAGTTTTAGAAAATTCTAATAATTTTTCATCAGCACCATTTAATATTGCAAAGGCAGCTGCAGTTGGGTTTTTAAACAGTTTAGCTTTTGCGTTAAAATAATTTTCTAATGTACCATGCCAAGTAATATGATCAGGAGTAAAATTAGTCCAACAAGCAATTTGAGCTCTGAAAGCGTTTGTATGCTCCATTTGGAAAGAACTTAATTCACAAACAAAATAATCAACATCAGAATTTAATAAAGATGTTGGCGGAACTCCAATATTTCCGCATACAGGTGCATTATATTCAGAAGACAAAATATGTGAAACTAATGCAGTAGTAGTTGTTTTTCCATTAGTTCCTGTTATAGCAACAAATGGCTTTCCTGTTTCTTTGTATGCAAGTTCTACTTCTGATATTATTTGAACATTTTTTTCTTTAACTTTTTTATACAATTCAGACTCTAATGGAACACTAGGACTTATTATTGCAACATAAGAATTTTCAATAAACTTGTCAGAATGTTTTCCAAACTCTATTTTTATTCCTAATTTTTTTAATTCTTTAATATCTTGTTTATCTTCTTCTTTTTCTTCTCTGCCTTCTGTTATATAAACTTCAGCCCCTTTACCTGCAAGATATTTTGCCGCAGATTTCCCACTTAATGAAAAACCCATTATTAAAACTTTTTTATCATGCCAGTTAGTAATCATTATAGAACCCCTGTGTGAAATAATTCAAAAATTAAAACAGCTAAACCTGAGAAAATACAAGAAACAATAGCAAAACCTTTTACAATTTGTCTTTCTGTAAATCCACAAAGTTCAAAATGATGGTGAATAGGTGACATTTTAAAAACTCTTTTTCCTGTTAATTTGAAACTAGTAACCTGAATCATAACAGATAAACATTCAATAACAAAAATACCTGCTAAAAGGATTAAATAAATTTCAAATTTACCCATAATAGCTAAAGTACCTAATAAACCACCGATAGCTAAAGAACCTGTATCACCCATAAAAACTTGAGCTTTAGGTTTATTATATTTTAAGAACCCTAATAAAGCTCCTGCCATAGCAGCAGATATTATTGCAATATAATCATAATTTGATAATAAAGCAATAGCAGAGCAAGCCATAAATACAGGAACACCTGTTGATGCAGCTAATCCGTCTAATCCATCTGTTAAATTGTAAGCATTAGAAGCACCAGTAACAGCTAAAATAGCAAGTATTGGATACCACCAACCTAAATCAATAACAACATGTCCAAACGAAATTTGAGTTCCAAAAGTTCCATAAGTTTGAATTGCATAAAATATTGGAAGTAATGCAATAATAATTTGGCGCAATAATTTACCCCTTGCACTCAAACCTTTATTTTCGTGTCCTTTTATTTTTAAGAAATCATCTTGAAAACCTGCAAGCGCATAAAATAAAAATGTAATCAAAACAATCCAAGCTGCAGTAATAAATTTTTCTGCCATAAATAATGTTGTAACAGAAGCTAATAAAGCAGCTAAAATTATAAATACCCCACCAGTTGTAGGAGTTCCCGCTTTTTGAGCGTGAGCTTCAGGAGCTTCTTCTCTAATATACTGACCAATAGTCCTTTTCTTTAAAAAATCAATATATGGAATTCCAAATAACAAGCATAAAATTAATCCTAATAAAAAGGATACGGAAGTCATTATCATTAGATGTTCTCCTTTATGTAATTTATAATTTCTTCAAATTTCATTGATCTGGATGCTTTAAAAAATATAGTTGCACCTTCTTTATATGTTTCTATTATATAACGAGCAGCAGATTCATTGTTAGAAAAATTATTTTTGCTATAAATTTCTTTTGCTAAATCTCCAACCGTTACAAATTTATTTGTAGAATGAGCATTTTTTTGAATAAAATCACCAACTTCTTTATGGTAAATTTTTTCATTTTCACCTAATTCACCCATATCACCTAAAACAATTAACGCATCAGGATAAAGATCAAAAATTGTTTTTAATGTTGCTTTCATGGATTCAGGATTAGCATTATAGCTGTCATTAATGATATCAAACTTTCCAACATGCTCAATCTCCCAACGTTTTTCTATTGGTTTGTATTCTTCTAAACCTTTTTGTATTTCATCAGGTGAAATATGTAAAGCCAAACCTGCTTCTATTGCAGCAATAGAATTTTCTATATTATAATCACCTTCAATGTTTAAAAGGTATTCAGAATTTTTATAATTAAATTTAGAATAACCAATTTTTCTTTCAACAATTTCTGTATTATTTATTGAGTAAAAAATCTTTTCACCATCAAAATTAAGATGTTTGTGGATTAATTCATCATCGTGACCAATAAACAATCCATCATTTTTTTGATATTTTACAACTTCGCATTTAGCTATTGCAATATTATCACGAGAACCTAATCTTCCAATATGAGCTGTTCCGACATTAGAAATGATTGTAATATCAGGAATTGCATATTTTGAAATTAATTCAATTTCTCCTAACCCTCTCATGCCTGCTTCTAATACAAGAACTTCTGTATCATCAGGCATTTCAAAAATCGTTTGGCAAAATCCGATTTCGTTATTGTGATTAAGTGGGGTTTTAAAAGTTTTGTATTTTTGAGAAATAACAGAATAAACAAGTTCTTTAGTTGTAGTTTTTCCTGAACTTCCTGTAATAAGAATAACCTTAGGGTTAATTTTTAATCTTCTTTGAGATGCTAATTCTAAATAAGCAATTTTTGTATCAGGAACTTTAAAAGATATTGTTCCGTCAATTTTTTCATCACCTGTTGTTAAAAAACCAATTGCACCTTTTTCTACTGCTTGAGATATGAATTTTTCACCATCAAAATTTGCACCTTTTAATGGTAAATAAATGTCACCTTTTTGAATAGTTCTTGTATCTGTTGAGATACGATGACCTTTTAAATCTTCTAATTTTACAGAGTAAATACCTGTTTCCATATTTACCCCAACCCCCTTTTGCTTATTCTTTCAAATATAGAATAATTTTACTACAAAGTAGGAATAAATGTAAATTAAAAAACCATAATATTATTATTCTTCTACATATCCTTCATAAAACTTATTTGGCTCTATATTTAAAACTTCACATAATTTAAGAACATGCAATATTCCAACATTTTTTAAACCAAGTTCAATTGCATTTATATAACTTCCATTTTTACTCATCTTTTTTCCTAATTCATCAGGAGAAAGATTAAATTCTTCTCTTAATTCTTTAAATCTTTTTATAATAAATTCATTTTGATTCATTTCATTTCCCGTGCTATAAGTTGTATTTTAAATATAATATCATGTTTTTGAAAAACATACAAATAGCACGGAATATATTTTATTAACAATAATCAATTTTTATATTAAAATAATATTTGCGAGGTAATAATATGGTTAAAAAAATATTAGCAGTAAATTTTGGCGGAATTGGTGATGAGATATTATTTTTACCGGCTCTATGGTCATTAAAAAAAGAATATCCGGATTCACATATAACATTAGCCTTAGAATCTCGAGCAAAAGGGATTAAAGATTTATCTGATATTATAGATGAAGTTTTAACCATAGATATCAAAACAAAAAACAAATATACAGAATTACTTCGTTTAATTTTTCATGGAATGACTGGAGGATATGACACAATAATTACATCAGGAGCAAATCCAATGATGAGTGTAATATCTGCAAGTACATTTATACCAAGAAGAATAGGTTTTGATACAGGAAGTTTAAGCAAAATGCTTTTAACAGATGCAGTAACATTGAATAAAAATCAATATGCAGCTAAAATGTATCACGATTTAGTAACCCCATTAACAAATCAAATTACTGAATTACCAATATTAGATATTAATATAAAACAAAAAATTCCAAATTCTGTAATCATTCACCCCGGGGTAAGCAGAATGAGCCGAATTAAAGGTATCATTAAAACAATACAAGGCTATGAGTGGGCTCAATTAGTTGATTTATTACAAGAAGCAGGTAAAAAAGTTATTTTGATTGGTGGACCTGATGATAAAGATTGTATAAAAGAAATTGAAGAATATACAAAACATAAAGATTATGAAAATTTATACGGAACAACAAAAAATTTAACCGAATTAGCAGAATTAATATCATCTGCAGAAAAATTTGTATGTTCAGATTCTGCTCCTTTACATATTGCTGTTGGCTTAGGTGTAAAAACATATGTATTTTTTGGTCCAACAGATGATAAAAAATTAATTCCTCAAAATGAAAATGTAATAGCTCTAAAAAATAATTGTACATGTCCTGATAAACCATGTTTATGGGAAAGAAGAACTATTTCATGTATGGAATTACCTTGTTTAAAATTTGATTATCATGACATAAGTCAAATAATATTGAAGAATTAATCCAAAAGTATTAATTTTTTTAACAAAGCAATAATCCCCTAAAAAGTATGAAATATCTGCAAAGCAGCTATTTTGTTGATTTGAGATATTTTAAAGTTTTTGAAAAAAGATTGATTTCATAGTATTTTGTTGTTATATTAATGGAACGTGGAAAAAATAAATCCATGTTTTATGTTTACACACAAGAAAAAGGGTATAAATTATGTCATTACCAAACGTAGCGTATTTTTCTATGGAAATTGCACTAGACCAATCATTATCAACTTACTCAGGTGGTTTAGGATTCTTAGCAGGTTCTCACATGTTATCTGCAGGATATCTTCAAATGCCTATGGTTGGTGTAACAATGTTATGGTCTTACGGTTATTATGATCAACGTATCGATCATTCAGGACAAGTAGAAGTAGCTTATATCAGAAAATATTATGATTTCTTAACTGATATTAATGTTACAGTAGAAGTAGAAACTTTTGGAGAAAAAGTTAAAGTAAAAGCATACAGAGTAGAACCTGAATTATTCGGAGCTTGCCCTGTATATTTACTAACAACAGATATCGAAGGAAACAGCGAATGGGCTAAGAGAATCTCTCACAGATTATATGATGGAGATGAAAGAATCAGAATAGCTCAAGAAACAATTTTAGGTATTGCAGGTATCAGAGTATTACAAAAAGTTGGTTATAACTTTGATGTAGTTCACATGAACGAAGGTCACGCTTTACCTGCAGCATTTGAATTATTAAGACAATACAACGGTGACTTAAACGAAGTTAAAAAGAAAACTGTATTTACAACTCACACTCCTGTTGCAGCAGGTAACGAAGTACATTGGATAGATACATTATTAGAAGGTGGTTTCTTCTCAGGATGTTCAAGAGAAAGAGCTGTACAATTAGGTGGAGAAAACTTCTCATTAACAGTTGCTGCTTTAAGAATGTCAAGAATTGCTAACGCTGTATCTCAATTACACGGTTTAGTTGCTAACAAAATGTGGGAATGGGTTGATGGAAGATGTCCAATCAGAGCTATCACCAACGCTGTTAACCTACATTACTGGCAAGATAAGAGAATGTCAGGAGATTCTACTGATGAAGAATTATTATCTGCTAAATTAGAAATGAAGAAAAAATTATTCAAATACATTGCAAACGTAGCAGGTAAGAGATTCGATCCTAACGTATTAACAATTACTTGGGCAAGAAGATTTGCTGATTACAAACGTGCTTGGTTAATCTTAATGAACAAGGAAAGAATCGAAAAATTATTAAATGAAAATAAAATCCAAATTATTTTCGCAGGTAAGTTCCACCCGGATGATGTAATGGGTAAAGAAATGTTCAACAAATTATTGAACCGTTCACACACATTGAAAAATGTTGTTGTTTTACCAGGTTATGAATTAAAATTATCAGGTATGTTAAAACGTGGTTCAGATATTTGGTTAAACACTCCATTAAGACCATTCGAAGCATCAGGAACTTCAGGTATGTCTGCTAATGCAAACGGTGCATTACACTTATCAATCTTTGATGGATGGACTGTTGAAGGTACATTCAACGGAATCAACGGTTATACTGTTGAATACGAAGGATTAGATGATGATATGCCTTGGGAAGAACGTCATTGGAAAGATCATGAATGCGTTATGAGTATTATCGAAGACCAAATCATTCCTACTTACTACAATAACAAACCTGAATGGGCTAGAATGATGCGTCAAGCTATCAGAACTGCTGAAGGATACTTCAACTCTGATAGAATGGTTATCGAATACTATAACAGATTGTATAAACCAATCGCTCATGATGATTCTTGTACAGGTGAAGAAAAGAAAGAATTAAATATTTCTGAAACTCCTACATTTGATGCTTGGACTTTCTCAAATATCAAATAAAAAAAGATAAAATCATAAAAGAAAACGGGACTTTTTTCAAAGTCCCGTTTTTTATTATAAATTATTAATTGCTGATAAAAAATTATATGTTTATTTTCCTATCTGATAATATTCAAATCCTTTTTCTTTAAGCCTTTTTGAATCATATTGGTTTCTTCCGTCAAAAATTATCGGATATTTTAATAAAGATTTTATTTTTTCAAAATCTGGTCGTCTAAATTCGTTCCATTCTGTTAAAAGTAACATACTATCAGCGTTTTCTAATGCTTCGTAGGATGTTTTTGCATAAGTTATTTTATCTCCAAAATAAAATTTAGCAGTTTCAATAGCTTTAGGATCAAAAGCTTTTACTTTTGCGCCACACTCTAATAATGAATTAATTATCGTTATAGAAGGAGCTTCGCGCATATCATTAGTTTTAGGTTTAAATGACAAACCCCATATCCCGAATGTTTTACCCTCTAAATTTTCTCCAAATCGTTTGGTTATTTTTTCAATAAATATATTTCTTTGTTTATTATTAACTTTATCTGCAGAAGAAATTATACTCATTTCACAACCATTTTCTAATCCTGTGTTTATTAGGGCTTTGACATCTTTAGGGAAACAACTTCCGCCATAACCAAGTCCCGGAAATAAAAATTTGTTTCCGATTCGGCTATCTGTCGACATACCAACTCTAACCATTTCCGCATCTGCACCAACTTTTTCACAAAGATTTGCGATTTCATTCATAAAAGATATTTTTGTGGCAAGAAATGAATTTGCTGCATATTTAGTCATTTCTGCTGATTTTACATCCATTACTATCACACGATTACCTGTTCTAAAAAATGGAGCATAAATATCTTGCATAATTTGAGTTGCTTTATCTGAATCTGAACCAATAATGACTCTATCAGGATGTAGAAAATCATCTACTGCATTCCCTTGTTTTAAAAATTCAGGATTAGAAACTACGTCAAAGGGGTAAATGGTATTTGCTTTAATAATATTTGCAACTTTTTCAGCTGTTCCTACAGGAACAGTCGATTTATCAACTATTACTTTGTATTCATTCATTGATTTTGCAATTGATTCTGCAACATCAAATACATATTGTAAATCTGCTGAACCATCTTCGCCTTGAGGTGTTCCAACTGCTATAAAACAAACCTGTGATTGCTTTACTGCAGAATCTAAATCTGACGAAAAAACAAGTCTATTTTCAAGAACATTAGATTTAACAAGTTCTTCAAGACCTGGCTCATATATTGGTATTATTCCTTGATTTAATCGTTCAATTTTTTCTTCGTTATTATCAACACAAATAACTTCGTTGCCCATATCGGCAAAACAAACACCTGCTACTAAACCAACATATCCTGTTCCAACTATTGCGATTTGCATATTTATCTTTCTTTATATTTTAATTATTCTTCTGTTACAAATTGAACACCAAATTTTGTTCTGAATAGGTATCTTACTGTATCACCTTGTATTTCGTGCATCATATTATTGAATAAATCATATGCTTCGCGCTTATATTCAATTAACGGATCTTTTTGACCGTATGCACGTAAACCTATACCATCTTTTAGCATATCAATATTATGTAAGTGATCAATCCATTTATTATCTACAACTCTTAATAAAATATCCTTTTCAATATGACGCATTACATTGTCATCTGCATACATTTCTTCTGGTTTTCTATCAGGATTATATTCTTTCATTACATCGTTGTAGAAAGTGATAACTTCTTTTTCATGATCTCTATATGCGTTTAACATTCCTTCTTTTAATCTATCATACATCTCTTCATAACGCATATTTTTTATATCATCAACTTTCAAATAATCTAATTGTGGAACGGTTGAATGAATCTCTTTTACCATTGTAACCAAGTCATCATATATATATTCATCAACAGGTTGTTCAGGTGAAATATAACTTTTTAAAATTCTATCCAATTCCTGTTCCATCATAAATATAATATCTTCTGTTAGGTTACCACCTGCCAATACTTTGCGTCGTTGAGCATAAAATTTTTCTCTTTGAATATTCATAACATCATCATACTCAAGGACATTTTTACGAATATCGAAGTGATATGTTTCAACTTTTCTTTGAGCAGATTGAATCTGTTTTGTAATCAATCCTGATTCTATTGCCATATCTTCTTCTACATTCATCATATTCATCAAAGTAACTAATTTATCACCACCAAATATTCTCATCAAATTATCTTCTAATGATAAAAAGAATCTTGTAGAACCAGGGTCCCCTTGTCTTGCAGCACGACCTCTTAATTGATTATCGATACGTCTTGATTCATGACGTTCTGTACCAATTACATGTAATCCGCCAACTTCTACAACTTTATCATGTTCTTCTGTTGTAATTTTTTTAGCTTCTGCTAAGGCTTCATTTTTCTTTTCTTCATAATTTGGTGTTTTATCAGGTGTGTATTTTCTGTTATCTAACATTTCTTTTGCTAAATATTCTGCATTACCACCTAATAGAATATCAGTACCACGACCAGCCATATTCGTTGCAATAGTTACAGCTCCATAACGACCTGCCTGAGCAATGATGTATGCTTCTTTTTCATGATATTTTGCGTTTAATACATTATGCTTAATGCCACGTTTTTTCAATAATGATGATAAATATTCTGATTTATCAATACTAATTGTACCTACTAAAACAGGGCGACCGATTTTATGCTGTGCAATGATATCTTCTACTACGGCATTAAACTTTGCTCTTTCTGTTTTATAAATTACATCAGGATAATTTATTCTTATATCTTTTTTATTTGTAGGAATTACTGTAACTTCCAAATTATAAATTTTACCAAATTCTGCTTCTTCTGTCATTGCAGTACCAGTCATTCCTGATAACTTTGGATATAGCCTAAATAAGTTTTGGAAGGTAATACTTGCTAATGTTTGAGTTTCGTCTTGAATTTTTACTCCTTCTTTAGCTTCAACAGCTTGATGCAAACCATCAGACCAACGTCTGCCTTCCATTAAACGACCTGTAAATTCATCAACGATTACAACTTCACCATCTTTGATTACATAATCAGTATCTTTGATAAATAATTCTTTGGCTTTTAGTGCTTGTAATAAATGATGAGCATATTGTGTTGAGATATCAAATAAATCCTTACAACCGATTAATTCTTGAGCTCTATCAATTCCTTCTTCTGATAGAATTACATTCTTATTTTTTTCATCAACTTCATAATCTTTATCTTTTTCTAAAAGAGGAGCAATTTTAGCCATCAATTTGTATGTATCAGCTGATTTTTCTAATTTACCGCTAATAATTAATGGAGTTCTTGCTTCATCAATTAAAATACTGTCAACTTCGTCAATAATTGCATAGTTATATGGTCTTTGAACTAACATATCCAATGAACCGGCCATATTATCTCTTAGATAATCAAAACCAAATTCGTTATTTGTTCCATAAGTAATATCACATTCATAAGCAGCTTTTTTATCTTCAAATTCCATTTCATTTCTGCCACCTGATAATATTACTCCAACAGTCAAACCTAAAAATCTATAAATTCTTCCCATCCATTCGCTATCACGTTTTGCCAAATAATCATTAACTGTGATAACGTGAACACCTTTCCCTGTTAAAGCATTCAAGTAAGCAGGAAGAGTTGCAACCAAGGTTTTACCTTCACCTGTTCTCATTTCTGCAATGTTTCCATTATGTAAGAAATAACCACCTAATAACTGAACATCAAAATGACGCATATTTAAAGTTCTTTTTGCTGCTTCTCTTACTGTCGCAAATGCTTCAGGTAAAATTTTATCAAGGGTTTCCTTTTCTAATATTCTATCTGCTTTTATATTATCTGAGGTTGGACGATTTTTTAAAATTTCTTTAAATTCATCTGTTTTTGCTCTTAATTCATCATCTGACATTTTTTCAAATTCTGGTTCTAAAGCATTGATATGGTCAATTATTGGCATTGCCTCTTTTATTTTCTTTTCGTTTGATCCACCCAATAATTTTACTAAAAGCTTTAACATAATATATTCCTTTTTCCTTTTAATTTCCCCTTATTTACCCCTTCAATAATACCATAGAAACATTTAACAATACCTACCC